>CBDUVV010000009.1:0-15358 GCA_965370755.1 uncultured archaeon
GCTTTCAAGGCGCTGGACAAAAACGGCGAAAAGGAGTTGAAAAGGGCATCCGAGGCCTCACTTGATGAGTACGGTGCAGACGTTGCGGTGGCCAACGACGCTCCAAAGACCATGGGTTCTGAAGATGCCGAAGTGTGCATTGCCACTAAGAAAGGCACTACGTACATCCCCCTTACATCAAAGTCAGAAGTGGCCAAGCATCTGTGGGACATCGTGGCCGATTTGAAAGGGAAGTAGATGAGGTCTAGTGCATTCGTCCCGGGGCATATAACAGGTTTTTTCAAGCCTATGTTGAGCAAGGACCCTCTCAAGTCGGGGTCCATGGGATGCGGCCTAGTGATAACTAAAGGTGTTTATACAAATGTCATCGTCCGAGAAGCCCTCAAAAAATCACTTGAAATCTACGTTGACGGAAACAAAGGGGTGTATCCGGTGAGCGCATACGCCGCCGGAGAAGTTCTGAGGATAGCGGGAAAGAAATACAAAGTGGAAGTGTACCACGAAAACGAGATACCAGTATCCCAGGGCTTCGGTGCCAGTGGTGCTGGCGCCTTGGGCACGGCCATCGCCATTACCAGCGCATTGGGTCTTCCCATCACCATGAACAAATGCGGAGAGATCGCCCACAGAGCGGAGATCGCAAATGGGACGGGACTAGGCGACGTCATAGCCCAGTGCCGGGGCGGACTAGTGCTGAGGCTTGCTCCTGGATCGCCAGGCATCGGAATTGTGGACAGGATCCCATGTGATTTGAAGGTAGTAGTGTGGACGGTGGGCCCTCCTTTCGAGACCAAGAGCCTGTTAAAAGATGACGACAAAAAGAAGCTACTGACATCTTTAGGTGAGAAATCCATGGAGGCGTTGCTCAAGCATCCTGATCCGGATAACTTCATTCATGTCTCCAGAAAATTCGCGTTAGATTCTGGCCTCATGAGCGATGAGGTACGCTCAGCCGTAAAGGTTTTAGAGGAGGAAGACATACCAGCAAGCATGACCATGCTAGGCAACTCGGTATTCACCCTCACGAAGGACCCAGAGGGTCTTGAAAACGTACTCGAACATCCAATGATTGTCGCTGAGATTGACACCGTGGGCGGTAGGCCGATATGAGGGGTCATCTAAAGAGTTATTTTATAACGGGGCTGCTGATATTTGTCCCCCTAGTGGGAACATTCTACATAACATGGCTGGCTTTCAAGCTCTTCGATGGGATTCTTAGACCCTTTGTCACCGTGGTCCTCCCGGATGTACCAGGCCTCAGCCTTTTACTCACAATATTGATAATCCTCACCATGGGGGCTGTAGCAACCGTTGCAACTGGAAAGAAGGCGCTGGAATTTTTTGAAGAAAAATTATCCCGAGTTCCCGTTATTAGTGGAATATATGCTGCGGTGAAACAGATGAGTAGCGTCTTTCTGATGCAAAAGGAGGGACGCTTCAAAACCGTTGTACTAGTCCAGTACCCGAGGAAAGGTGTATACTGCATCGCTTTTACTGCCGGAGCCAGCGTGGACGTAGTTCAGGAGAAAACCACAGATGAAGTCGTCAACGTCTTCATACCCAGCACCCCAAATCCCACAACGGGTTTCCTCATAATGGTTCCCGCCGAGGAGGTGACACCCCTCGATTTGAGCGTGGACGAGGCGATGCGGATAATACTCTCCGGGGGCTTTACGGGATTCCAAAAGAATAAGGATAAGAACAAGACATGAGGACCGAGATTCCAAAGGGACATCCCAGGTACGAGTCCCTGATGCAAAGGGAGGCTTTGGTAAAAGGATACGAACAGGGCATAACCGCCCTTGCCGGTCTGATCGCTCATGGCCGAGGGGAGGCCTTCGACTATCTCCTTGGAGAGAAGACAATACCTCCAGCTAAAGAAGCCGTAGCTGTTGCTGCCGTCCTATTGATGTCAGCAGAGAACCCGGTGATCTCAGTGAATGGTAACACGGCCATGCTCTGCCCGGATGGACTAGTGAAGCTGGCCTCCGAATGCGGGGCCAAACTGGAGGTGAATCTTTTCTACAGAACCGATGAGCGAGTACGCCGGATAGAGGAAGTACTTTTGGAAAATGGAGCGCAGCGAGTTTACGGGATAGAGCCAAAGGCCCAAATTAAAGGGACCTCCAGCAAGCGTGGCAAAGTGGACGCGGAGGGAATATACACTGCTGATGTTGTCTTGGTTCCACTTGAGGATGGCGATAGAACCGAGGCTCTGGTTGCCATGGGAAAGAAAGTCATAGCAATAGACCTCAACCCCCTATCGAGGACCACCCAAAATGCTACAGTGTCCATAGTTGACAATGTTGTGCGGGCTGTGCCAGAATTGATCTCCGAGGTAAAGAGGCTAAAGAGTAAAGGTGAAGCAATCAAGCCCCTAAGGTTCGACAATAAACGCAATCTTGAGGCATGTTTGGAGCGCATCAAGAAGGGCCTGTAAAAATCGAGATATCCATAGGGGGCAAGTTTAGTCGGTATCTTCGAGATGAAGATAGACCGCTGGGTTTACTAGGCTTATATATGTGTACACTACTGCCTGGATGAGTCTAGCTAAAACGAATGCTCCTACGGCGAGAGCACCAGTCTTCCCTTTGAAGTCAGTGAACATGGCCACGAGTAAAGTTGCGAATATCAAGCCTGTGAATAATATGTTAGTCTTTATCACGACTCCCTTGTGTTTGAGCCCGAGCCTAGAGCTGGTGGAGACGGCGTTTAGCACGCCCTTACCCTCAGTCATCGCCACCGGTATAGAAAAGAAGAATATTACCGCAAGCCCGATAACTCCCACGAGGAGGACCAACATCGCGAGCGCGGGGTATAGGACGTTTCGGGTGCGCAGGAATGCCGAGCCGAGTACAAAGTATAAGACGAATATTACGGCCATGGCCGCCAAGATGACGAGGGATAATCCTAAGAGGGTCCTCCACCTTCGCAAGGCGTCAACAAAAGCCTCTCTGATTTTGATGGGTCTCTTCTCGTGGTAATCCCTGACTATCCTCACGTACATGCCGTAGGATAATATGTCGATGACGTAGGTTATGAGAAAAAAGACGATGAAAGTGGCGAGGGAACCGGCAAGGGGTGCGAACACTGAGCCGAAGTCCGGTGCCGTTCCCAGGTTCTCCGCCCTCGTTTGAGCAAGGAGCACAGCGTTGGTTATCCTCAAGCTGAGCTTGGCCATGTAAAGGATAAAGGCCGTGTAGATTACGGTGGTTATTATCCTCGGTATGTAGATCTTGGGTTCTGTTCTCAATAGGTGGAGTGTCTCCTTGAGAACGGCGAGGAGTTTCATAGATTCGGAGTATGTAATAAGCGATTAATAAACAATCCGCAGTTCCTGAGATGGGAGTCGAGAATTAAGCCGTTACGTATCCCCCTTTTTGAATCGCGCCATGATCCTTTTATTTTCCTCAGTTGTGTATTTCCGCGCTAAGAGTTATTTAACTTCCCCGAGCCGCAGCTAAACACCTGCATTATTCACTTCTTCCTAAGGCTTTCGATCTTCGCCCTTACCTTCTCCAACACTCCCCTTGCATCTATCGTTCCCTGTTGATCTAGGACGAATATTATGACCGCTAACAGCACAATTACCGCTAGAACGATGACGATGGTTGACGGTCCGGTTGGTGGGGCCAGCGTTGAAACGGGTGTTGGAGCAGGTGTCGGTGCAGGGGTTGTTGGTACAGGCTCCTCGTGGGTTGGTGTCGGAACCTCGGTTGGAGCAGGCACAGGAGCAAGAGTCGGAGCCGGTGTAGGAGCAGGCGTAGGTGCGGGCGCCTCAGTAGGAGCCAGTGTAGGAACTGGCGTCTCTGCTGGTGCCTCAGGTGACGATCCGGATATGGCGAAATAGGAAAGGCCTGGTGAATCGGCCGAGTAATACTCATATGTATCATCCACACCAGTCTTCGTTGTCGTTAACACGGTCCACTGGTCATCGCTGTACCTGTTCAACACCACGGCTTCAATATTGTTTTGAGTAAGCCATGTCTTCTCCACCTTGAACTTGATGGTCACGGTGTCCACATCAGCGTCGTCTACGTTGTGATGCTCAATATTTAGGTATCTTAGGACCTCCCCGGAGGCCTCTTGGGCTATGTCACTGGGCCTTGAGGCGAGGGGCTTTACGGTTATCTTAACGGCGGTGACCTTGTTTTTCACCTTGATCGCCATCTCAGTAAACGGCATGTCTGCCACTGTGGGAATTGAGATCGTGCCCGTCTTCCCTGCATCTAACGACGAGAAAGTTGCCTCGACCTGTGCTACTACGTTTTCCTCGGTCGGAGTCTTCACAATGGCCGTGGTTGTTTTATCCGTCGGCTCTGTAGGTCCTCCACCACCACCGCCATTGTTGTTGGATCTCTGGTTGACGGTGATCTGTTTGGAGGCGTTGTTGTTCGTTTCATTCAATTCGTCTATCACGTCGTCAGTATCAGCCACGATTTTGATGGTGTGAGTGCCCTGTACTGATGTCCAGCTGAACTGTGTGGTATTCTGAGAGTTATTCCCCACGGACAATGTGTTATTCGCTTGAAAAACTCCATCTACTAAGAGCTCTACCGTGAAGTTATCAGCGTCAGTGTCGTTGGTGTTGTGAATGGTCGCGCTTATCGTGACAGAATCCCCCTCCGTCGGACTGGAACTTGAAAAAGAGATGTCAGAGGAGTTCAAGGTCAGGTCGGCCTTATACCTACCCCCTACGCCGTAGAGGCTGAAGTTCGAGAGATTGACCCATACATAGGGATGGGTGGCGTTCTGCGATGAGTTTATGATGCCAGCGGCATATACCTCGGTCCCGTCGGCAAGAGTAGTCGCTGAGTCGAGCTTCACCCAGGAGCCATTAGTGTGTCTCAACGGTCTCAAGGTGTTCTCTGGAACCCCCGTGGGCAGATTGATATTCGATATGTTGTAGTACATCCTGAGCTGGATCATAGTGACATTGTCAAACCACGACGAATCATTTATACTGAACCTCTGGTAAAAACCAGGGACCGCTCCGGCTTCGCTCGCAATATCGCTGACCCCAGCTGGTGGCTCAATGAATATCTGCGGCGAGAGGTTAACAACCGGGGTTGTGCCGTTGGAAGTTACGATGTACTCAAAGCCCGTGATTCCTGTTTCTTCTATTACCTGTTCTGGGACCCCCCGAGCGGCGAATTCGATGATTCCTGAGCCACTAGTGGTATTATCAATGATAGGTACTATGACTGACTCGACTGCCACCTGAGTTAAGATAGTAAAGTTCCTCGTCTCGCTCGTATTGATGTTGATAACATCGTCCCACACCATGACCCCAGCGTTATGATCGCCATCCGTTAGGCCGCTGACCTCAACTGTTGTATTTGCGCCTATCGTGGCGGTTCCTGATTTATTCACCGCCCCATCGATGGTGAGGTTGTAATTCAACGTAGAAGCCAGGTCGTCCCAAGAGAAGAACTTGAAACTGAGGCTCGAACTTAAAACTGTCTGATTCTCCACCGGGGTTATAAAGGTTATAATTGGCGGGGTGGTATCCACTGTGAAATATCTAATTGAGAAGTTAGTATTGCCGAGAGAATCGTTTGCATAGACAGATACGTTATGCATCCCATCGGCTAATGCCGATAGATTCAAGGTAAGGTTCTGAGTACCGGGGAAAGGCGTGCTGTTAGTAGTATTGCCATCAACGTTGTACCATGTGTAATTCACTATTTCTCCGAAGGAGGCGTTTAGGAGGGGGGTATTATCACCCGTGGTTGCATTGGCAGGCGAATGTATTGTTATTGAGGGGGGAGTAGCATCTTGAATCGTTATGAATATAGATGTTGAGTTGCTGTTTCCAAGGGTGTCATTGGCCCAAATCGTGTAGTTCCAGAGAGTGAGCTGGGAGGTATCGATGCTTACGTTGAAGGGAACCCCATTGCTGTAACTACCATTTGCCACAGAGCTACCGTTCTTGTAAACATTGAATGTGTCTTGCAGGGACTCACTTATAGTCACCGTAATATTCGCTGAAGAATCCTTTTCTATGGGAGTTGTATATGCAACGATTATGATCGGAGGAGATTCATCATTTACACTTATTCTTATGGGAACACTTGCAAAGTCTTCGGTCACATTTTGGATGATAAGCACGGCATCGTATGTTTCGCCGACTGTTAAGCCGGAACTATTGATTGATGCTTTAACCTGTTTTGCTTCGCTCGCGCTTAGGCTTATGTTGGTCTCGTTGACGCTTGCGGCACTCCAGGGAGCAATATCGGTTAGATTTATCGTCAGATTATAAGCTTGGTTAGAACCATAATTATGGATAACCACGCCAAAATCGCTGTATGTCTTTAGATAATGCTGTATATCTGCATTCTCTATTTTCTCCTGGGCCTCTCCTAACTGAGTATTGGTATGTCTCGAGCCAAATCTTGTCTGATGCCAAGTACCGTCGTAGTAATATAGATATAAATCGAGATCTTTCGAGGTGTCATTCCAGTCCAAAGTCACATTCATGTATCTGGTATTTGTTGCGTCTATCCCACTGGTACTGACCTCCCACACCACCCATCCATTGGGTTGAGCAGTACCAGTTGAAAAATCGCTGTCTCCTTCCATCTGCCTCATGATGCTCAGATTCAGATTCGATTTAGCAGACGCATCGTTTGCAATCGTGAATGTGATATCCTTAACCTCAGTCCTCTCCCCGCTCCCCTGCCAAGAGGAGGGGGTAACTTGGAGATTACCTTGTTCTCCAGTAGGATACGTCACGGTGAGGTTGTAGTTTCCGGTCCCGCTCAAGGTATATGCACGAACCACTGCCCAGTACTCATCGTAAACCATGTTGGACAAACTTACTTCTTCATATGTTCCTGAGCTAGAGGTAGAAGAGCTTAAAGATACACCGTTCGGTGCATACAAATATAAGTCAAGGTTGTCGCTACCATCGATCCAGGTGAGGGATGCGTTTAGATATGTGCCATTATGAGATTTGAGTTTATAATAAATCCAGTCGCCCTCACTGAGAGGAAATTCTAAGTAATAGTTATCAACGGTCCCCTGGATCAGGCCGCCCTCAACTAGGGGGATGGTAATAACAATAGGAATCCTGAGGGTTCCAGCCGTGTTATTGGACACGATCAATGTGGCGCCATAGATAGCAGCATTTGCATTGCTTGGAGATGTAAAGTTTATTTCAACAGTGGCACTACTACCATTAGGTACTAATACGCTACCCGGCATGGAAAAGTCTGAGGATGCTAAGCTATTGTCCCCTTCTAGATCCGTCAATCCTTCTAAGCCCAAAGTAAAGTTAACAGGATAGCTGTTGTTATTGGTTAAGTTGAGCTTGGCGATGGCACTGAATCCTGGTGATACGCTCTCCTCCCACCTGTCGTCATCATTGATGGTCGCGCTTATGTTGTAAAGGAGAGCTTTTGTCACATTGATTATCCCCGCGCCCTTTTCGAATACGTGGATGTTCGAGGATGTTAAATTACTGGCAGTCTGCATCAAAATCCGTCTTACATCAGCCGGAGTTAGACTCGGGTTTTTTTGAAGCAACAAAGCTGCAGCGCCTGAAACGTGGGGAGTAGCCATGGATGTGCCGGAAATCGAGTCATAGGTACCACTGCAGGATGAACCGCCGATAATGCATGCGGAATTGATTTCTACTCCCGGAGCAACTAATTCTGGATCTAATCGTCCGAAAGCGCTTGGCCCACGATTACTGAAAAGTGCTATCGTATCATCCGTTATAGCTGTCGTCCCCTTGTCGTCGGAAGCACCTACTGTGATTACCTTTCTGCCAGTGGCGAGGTAATTGGTCGTACCGGTTCCAGGCCCTTCGTTACCTGATGCAATTACCACAACCACCCCCCGGTCTACCGCGGCATCTGCGATTATAGCTACAGGCGAAAAAAATTCATCATTGGGTTGATTAGAACCTCCGATGGACATGCTTATTATGTCTGCCCCATTGGCTACACTCCAATCAATACCAGCAATCATGTAGCTTGAAGGACAACCGGAAGGGCCACAGACCTTTACCGCAAAAAGGCTCACATTAGGAGCCACGCCTATTATACTACCATTTGCCCCAATCGTACCCGCTACGTGAGTGCCATGCCCACTGTCGTCGTCCATTGGATTTGAATCATCATTAAAGAAGTCATAACCATCTATGACTCTAAAGCCAGCACCAAATCCACCGCCCAAATCCGGGTGAGAATAATTAATGCCGGTATCTAAAACAGCTACCTTTACTCCTGTCCCAGTGTATCCCAATGTATTCCAAGCGTAGTCGGCTCCTATTGCCCCCGCGCTTACATCCATAGCAATTTGGGATTCAACTTCAGGTTCCGGCGGGAGGGACAGGATTTCATCGTAGTATATCCTTTCTACTTCAATGCCCCCCGCTAATTCGGCGACTTTGCCGGCTGGCATTTTGGCTGAGATGGCGTCGATTAAATTGTATTTATGCTTTGTTTTTCCTCCCTTTGACTCTACAGAAGAGACTACGGCGGACTGCGCCTTTGATTTCGCTGCCTTGGTTTGCTCTTTCTTTTTGAAAAAGATTATTATTGGAATCTCGTCCCCCCCTTTTTCGCTTGCGACCTTATCTGCCAAATTAGGCGTTACTTTGGAATTCTTACCCAGCCTAAATTTCTTCTCTTCCTTATGAGCGGGTTGAGCTGCAGCTATCCCAACCACAATCACGCAAACCGCCAATATTACAATTAGACTATTTAACCGCAAAGGAGATGTTAGCATGCTCACCGTCCTCTTCCACTATCTTATCTCCGCTTTCGCTTCTCACAATCCGAGTTACTATCAGGTTAACTTCGTAGTCACCCCTAGAGAGTTTACCTATGGGAATAATTGCCGTTGGATGGGTGAAAGCTTGAGTAGCCATCATACCCCTTCCTGGATCTGAATATACGGCATGAATAGAGAAAGAATTGCTAATTCTTTCGATCCTCTCAATTTCCAATCCATGGCCACCGGTTGAAAAGACTCCCCTGAAAACCGCAAAACTCAAAACTTCTTCAGTTCCGAACTCGAATGCCTGGCCCCTCTCTCCAATGATAAGCGCTCTCACTTCCTCCCTCGTTACTTCCAAGTCGCCAGCAACGACGAAGAGAGCCTCTTCTTTTGCATCGTAATATCCACCGAGGAAATATTGATCAACAACTGGCTCTACATCCAATACCTCAAGCTGCTCTCCGATCTCACCGCGGTCAATACAGCCAGCGAGAAACGAAATAGCAAACAGTAGCAATATGTGTCTCCTCAACGCTCACACCTACAGGTGCATAACACATCGGATTTCCTCTATAAAACCATTCCCCAGCCTCTCCACCTTGCCGTAATTTGAGAATGCCTGAGAAACTTCTTCGGGTATGGGCGGATCATGACGGCACTTGAAGTCCCTCCAGGCCCTAACGGAGTACTCGCCCTTGGGCTCACACGTTGCAACGGTTCTCCTGGATACCCTGAACATCTCCTTTACCACCATCCTCCACTCAGATACGTGAACCAGCGCAGACCACGTTATTACTGAGTCGAAAGCTTGGTCGCGGAAGGGAAGGTTTCTGGCATCACAGCAAACGAACTCCGTTTTTCCATCCATGAGCTCATCCCTCGTCCTTCGAAGCGCGGAAGCCTCCAAGTCAACGCATACGACCTTAGTCGCCCGACCCAGCAAGTGCCTCGCGAGGTAGCCAGATCCAGTTGCTACATCTAGCACAATTCCTTTAGCGTTGGAGGCAAGTTCTCTCAACGCCTTTTCTCTCTCCCCAATGGCTTCCTGGAGCTCCATGAACTCCCGCATTAGTAAGAATTGCCTCCAATAAACCTAAAAGGTGTTTTTACCACAAATATGCTTATCGGGACCACGACATATATTATTTACGGACAGACCAATTTGAGGATTTCTACAAAAGTAGGTTAAACTTCCCTCTATGATTTACGCAATAAACTTTTTATACGTGGTTCTAACTCAATATATGTTAATGGATATACAATGTGTATCCAACCGAGGTGTTCAGCAATGACTAAAGAAGAATTTTATCGCGCATTGTCTCATACCTCTATGGAGGCTACATTAACAGAGCGAAAGACGCTTATGAGGCTAGCCAACGCTATAATGCAAAGAGACAAACTTCTCTTTGATAGTTTGGCAAATCTCTAATTGTTTTCTTTATGATTTTTTATCCACTCTTTTAAGTCTTGCAATGTCATCCGGTGTTGCGCTATTTTCAAAAGCTGTTTTTCAGTATTTTGAAAAGCCGCGCTAATCTTATACCCTTTCAAGCCAAGTATTATCGAAGCCGTAAGATAGGCCATCCTTTTGTTACCATCTGTTAAAGATTGATTCCGAGCTATTTCGAACATAGCCACGGCTGCTTGATCGAAGAGGTTTTTCTCTTGATTAACCTTTATGATTGCATCGTCAATAATACCCGGGTTAATAATTACGCCTTTAGATTCCATCTGCTTACAGCATTCAGTAAAGACGTGTGTTATACCATCGGATGTTATTCGAACTTCCCTTGCCATTCTTTTACACCAAACCACGAGAGAAATGACATCATTAATAACACTTCTTATTCACCGTCCACTGATTCGCAAGGAGTTTTATGATGCAGCATTTCTTTAGGTTTTTAAGGAGTTGCATAAGTGCCCCTCGCTAATAGAATTAGAGGGGCGGATTTCTTTAATAACTGTACTAATCAGCTCTATAATTATCCCTATTACTAATCCTTCCTCTCCTCTTTTGTTTTCTTCAAAACTTCCCTGACTTGCTCTACGGCCAAACCAATATAACTATGGGGATCAACTGCCTTCTCCATCTCTTCTTTGGTGAGACGTTCCCGTATCCTTTCGTCAGCAACAAGAGCGTCCAAAAGACTTTTTCCCTCTTCGCCAGCCTGCAATGATACCCTGCGTATTAGTTCGTGTGCCTCCTGCCTCGGCACTCCTTTTTCAGTCAGCTTGAGCATGACAGCCTCCGCCATGTTCAGCCCCTTGTTCAAGGAAAGGTTACGCTCTATGTTCTCCGGATATATCACCAACCCCTCGATTGTTTTCTTCATGGTCTTCAATATCTCGTCGAGCAAAACGAAGCTCTCAGAGAAAATGACTCGTTCAGCAGAGGAATTCGTAAGGTCCCTCTCGTGTTCCAGAGATACGTTTTCGAGGGCGACGGAGACATTGCTCTTGACCACCCTGGCGAGGCCGCACACCTTCTCGCTGTTTATAGGGTTTCGCTTATGGGGCATGGTGGAACTGCCCACCTGCTTCTCTCCAAAGTGCTCACCTACTTCGGCTATCTCTGTTCGCATTAGGTTCCGTATCTCTTTGCCCATCTTATCCAAAGTGGAGGCGATAAGCGCCAAGATGGCGATGAGTTCAGCATAGCGATCGCGCTGCACGATTTGCGATGAAACCTCAGCTGCCTCTAATCCGAGGTCCTCCATTACTAGGCGCTGGATCTCCATGCCTTTATCGCCGAAGCCCGCCATGGTGCCAACGGCGCCGCTCATCTTGCCCACAAGCACGCGCTTCTTTGCCTCATCTATCCTCTCCAGGTGCCTCCTAATCTCCCGGGCCCAGATAGCAAATTTTAATCCGTAGGTAATAGGGATGGCATGTTGACCGTGGGTACGCCCCACTGCCACAGTAGAGATGTGTTCCTCAGCAAGTTCCAACAACTTGCCTTCTAAATCATACAGGTCTTTTCTAACGATGCCCAAGGCATCCTTGAATTGTAAAGCATTTGCGGTGTCAACGATGTCGTACGAGGTAGCCCCCAAATGAACGTATCTCTCAGCGTCGCCGCATGCTTCAGAGAGCGCCAGAACTACAGCCATGATATCGTGCTTAACCTCCCCCTCGATCTCCTTGACACGCTCCACTGTCACATGCGTAGTTGAGGCCTTCTCTGAGATGACTTCAGCGTCCTCTTTTGGAATGTTGCCCACTCCCGCATGCGCTCTGGCGAGGGCTGCCTCAACATCTAGTAGCCTCTGGAGCTTGCTAGTCTCCTCGAAGACTACCTTCATCTCCCTACTGCCGTATCTGTAGTCGATGGGATGTATGGCCATGCAAGAAAGTGTCTTGACCTAAGCCAATATATACCTTACTTATTTACTTTTTGAATTTCTCTTCCAGCCAGTCCCCGGCAATTGTTCCGACAATGAACATGACGGTCAAGTATACGATGGCGATTATGATCAACGACCCACCGGCTGCTATGCTAAGCAAGCCCCCACCAAGCAACAGATTTAACAAAGCCAAAACCACAGCGAGCCCAACGCCTATCTTTGCTCCCTTCTTAAATAGCTCACCCTTTTTCTCCTTGCCCGGATTGACATAACCGTAGATCAACCCCACTATAAAAGAAATTAAGTCTATTGCAACCATTTTTCACTCACCTCAACTAAGCTGTTGAAGCATTTTGGATAAATATGTTGTGATTCATTTGTAGGATTTGTTATTCGAGTCTCTTAATCACATGCCAGCCAAATTGAGTCTTGACGGGCTCCGATACCTGGCCTTTGGAAAGTGAAAACGCCGTCTTTTCGAATTCTTTCACCATCTTCCCCCGTCCGAAGGTGCCTAGGTCTCCTCCCCGCTTCTTCGATGGGCATAGAGAGCACTCCTTGGCAACCTTGGAGAAACTTTTGCCATTGTTCAACTCATCTAAAACCTTCTTTGCCTCATCTTCCGTCTTCACGAGGACGTGGGCGCAGTGGACGTTATTTGCCATAGCGTGATTCCTACCATCATATTCAACTTAAATATTACGTAGCCGCGAGGGAAGATTTATGGCAGAACCTAAGTTAAATATGCAGTCTAAGTGAGTTTGGCATCCGAGGATGAGAAAGTGAAGCTATACAAGCACAGAAACCTCCAGGTCATATTCGGTGTGACCCTCATGGCGGTGATAGGAGTGGCCCTCATCGCCCCGGCTTTTCCAAGGATGGCAACGGCCCTAGGGGTATCCAAGGCATCCATCGGGCTTCTCATAACTGCCTTCACTTTGCCCGGTATTTTTCTATCACCAGTTATCGGAGTTCTATCCGATCATATCGGCAGAAAAAAGGTCCTTCTTCCGTCTCTGCTCATCTTTGGACTGGCCGGCGGGGCTTGCGCCCTCGCCAGGGATTTTAACACGTTGGTCATCCTCAGGGTCTTCCAGGGCATAGGAGCCTCAGGTCTAGCCTCACTGGCAACCACCCTCATAGGCGACCTCTACGAAGGACAAGATAGGGCAACTGCCATGGGCTATAATGCGAGCGTTCTCAGCGTTGGAACGGCTGCCTATCCCCTCATCGGAGGTATGCTGGCGTCCATCGCATGGTATTATCCCTTCTACGTTTTCTTGGTGGCGATACCTGTTGGTTTAATTGTAATCCTCTACCTCGATAATCCTGAGCCAGAAGAACGCCCGAAGATGTCTGGCTATCTGAAAAACTCCCTTCAAAGCGTGCTCAATCTAAAAGCATTTGGGGCCTTCGGGGCGGGAATTCTCACCTTCATCGTCCTCTACGGAGCCTACCTTACCTATTTCCCCTTTCTACTGGCGGAGTCCTTCACCGATGATTCTAGGATCATAGGCGCCCTAATGATGACGATGTCTATTACAACCGCCATTGTAGCCTCTCAAGCAGGTAGGATATCGAGCCGCATATCTCAAGGGACGGCCATCAAGATTGGACTCATCATATACGGAATATCCCTGATTATCCTCCCCCTTGTAGACAGGCTCTGGCTCTTCCTCATTCCCACATTGATATTCGGCGTAGCCCATGGCATCAATATCCCCGCCCTCATGACCCTTGTGGCTGGCTTAGCCCCTAGAGAACAGAGGGGCGCTGTCATGTCCATCAACGCGACCATGCTCCGCCTGGGCCAGACCCTGGGCCCACCTATTGCAGGGCTAGCATTCCTATATCTGGGAATAAACGGCGTTTTCTACTCCATCGGTGTACTCGCCATTGGCTCGTCGATAATAGCGTCAGCAGTAGGATATTTCAGGACCGGGTAATCGATATCAAGAAATAATCAAGGAAGTCATGAAAGTTATATAGGCGATTATCCCAATGTTCATGAAATCGGGTGGTTTTAGGATGCGTAGCTACGTTTGGGGGTTGATTATCCTAGTATTCTTCTCAGGCTGCCTTTCCAACTTGGTGGATTTTAAGAGCCCCGGCGAGTTAACGGTCCGGCTTCAAGAAGAGGAAGCTCTAGTAGCAGAGTTGGAAGGCCAGATTGCGCCGAAGGACGAGAAGATCGAAGATCTGTCTGATGAGCTAAACGAAAGCAACGAAGAGGTTAAATCATTAAATCAAAATATTACTGGCTTGGAGACCAGTCTGAACAATTTGGAGTTCAAACTATCAGAGGAACAACTGTCAAATGCCAAGTTCATAGGCATAACCAAAGATTTCTTCGAACTTTCTGAAGAACTATCATTTTATCGGGCTACTCTAGATGAAATTATCGAAGAATGGATATATCTCGACGGGATAAATGAGCAGAAACCAAACTACACCATCGACCTCGACCCTTGGGCCGAGAAATACATAAACATTTCAGGGCGCAGCCTCGAAACCATGGACGCCTATGAGGCCTATATCAATAAATCGGATAACAGGGCGATAATAGAGTCCTTAGGCGTTAATGTCACCCAAGAATTATCATCAGTCTCCAGAGAAAAGGATCAGATCGACATTAATACCGTGCTGTTTAGTAATTATCTATCGGGTCCCGCCCAAAACGTCTCGAATAATACCATCGAGTAATCAAGAATAGCCTTCGATACCCGGGACAATTAATATTGCTTCTACTTTACTTATAATCCCAAAGATCTTTCTGACCAGTATCGCCTCCACTTGCCTGATCTTTTACGCTCTCCGCCATCTTCTTCCCTATGAGCCTCACTTTTGCAAGCTTCTCGACGTCTGCCACCTTGATGTCATCTAGGGTCTTAAAGCCTCTAGCGTAAAGGTTCCTAGCCCGAGCTCTCCCAATGCCCCGTAGGGAAACAAGCTCTAGCAACTCCTTTTTGACACCATGCCTTATCCTTTCATGAAGGTCTCTTAGCTCGCCTGACCGTATTTTAAAAAGTCTTCCTATCTCAGCCATCGAGTAAAGGAGCCAACCCGACCTGTCTACTTTACCCCTAATGTCGCCTGGTCCGAGATTATATTTTTCTAAGACGAACTCTTCGCTCCGCTCCTCGATCCACTCCTTCAGGAATAGTGCCATCTTCAGCTCCGAGAGGAACTCCTCAAACTCAAAAGAGTTGGTGTATTCGCTAGGCAGATCCACGAGGAGGAAATCCTTGTACTCGTGGGCAGCGAGGGTGCACCACTCGTAGTCCTTG
>CBDUVV010000010.1:0-15099 GCA_965370755.1 uncultured archaeon
GGCATGGTGTGCGGTTCCCTTTCTCATCTAACAGACCTCTGCGGCACAGATATAGTGGAATATATTAAGCAGTGGAACAAGTTAACGATGCTCAATGACGGAATTGCCGTATACAATTTCACAGCATGGCCCTATAAAGAAGAATTATTAAACAAGATGAAAAGCGAATTGTTCGATTGCGTCGTCCAAGTGGGAGGTGTCGGCGGGAGGATTCTTTTTGGACAGTACTACGGTATAATCAGGGCAAACTGGTACGATGCCGAGAATAAATACGTCCTCTTTAGAATAGTCGAACCAGGGGGGGTGAAGGTATATATACCCAAATTGATCGTCACCGGTCCTTTCAACGCTGGAAAATCCACCTTCATCCAAGCCCTCTCGACTAGGGCTGTCTCCGTGGACCGCCTCGGAACTACGGTGGCTCTGGATCATGGTCACGTTGACCACAAGGGTTTCTCAGTAGACATCTTCGGGACACCTGGGCAGGAGCGCTTCGATCCAATCATAAAGCTCCTCGGCAAAGAGGCCTACGGAGTATTCGTTGTCGTGGATTCCACTGCGCCCGAGGAGTTCGCAAGGGCAAAAGCGATGTTAGAGATACTCAGGGGATACGGCTTGCCTTATATAGTAGTAGCAAATAAACAGGACATGAAGGGTGCTCTAAACGAGAAGGAGATAAGGGAGAAAATGGAATTTGGGGATGAAATAAATATTGTGCCCTGTGCAGCAACCGAGAAGAAAGGCGTAATTGAGGCCTTTGAGACCCTTGTCGACATTGTAGTGGAGGTATAAATATGCTAAAAGAGGATCTGGAGATGGTCTTGGCACAGGTAAAAAGAATAGGGGGTGTGGAAGCAAGTGCAGTGGTATCGAGGGATGGATTGTTGATGGCCTCAGACATCTCTTCTGGCGTGCACGGTGAGACTTTCGCTGCCATGAGCGCAACAATGTTGGGAGCGGCCGAGACAGCGATTTCCGAACTCAAAAAAGGCGTGCCGGATAGGGTGATAGTTGAATCCAAAGAAGGTAAGGTAATCGCATCGGGTGCAGGGCCGAAGGCATTGCTGGTTGTAATGACTGAACCGGATGCAGGGTTAGGATTGGTACTGGTGGAGATAAATAAGGCCTCTGAAAAGGTCAAAGCACTGCTGTGAGATGAAGGTTTATGGTACATGTAGTTGATAGGGCAGAGTTGATACTTGCAATAATAAGCCTAATTTTCCTTTTGCTTACCCAATGCGCTGGAATACGGATCATCTATTTCTTCCAGAAGGCAAACCGGGAATTGGTGAAGGCCAAGCTCTTCCTTGGAGATACCTTGAAATGGATGTGGGTATATGCCACTTTGGCGGGGAGCCTATTCGTCTTAAATGGAGCACTGATTTCTTTGAAGGTAATATGGCACGTGGATCTCGGCCTCTTAAATGGCATCGCTCAAACCCTCTTCACCATCTCGTTCTTCCTAATGTCGCTCTCTTGGTATTCGCTGTTTAAAAAAGGCATACAGTGAAGGAAAACGCACCGGAAAAGAAGTGACGTTAAATGCAGGGCGAAGGCAATAACTTCAAATCGTACATCTATAGCAGATGGTTCGTCGGATCCATTGCGACCTCATGGAAGCTCACAAAAAACCCAACATTGGCCCGAATTGCAGCTGAGAGGGCAGGTAGGCGGGTCTTCAACGAGATTTTTGGCGCCGGGAAAAAATGGACCCTCAAATCCTGGGTGGAGGTAGCTAAAAAAGATATCCATGAAGCTCTCGGCACAGATGTGAATTTCGCTGAAGGCGAGGACCAAGTACTCATGCGCGTTCAGGAGTGCCCGTTTCATGATGTAATGAAGCTCGACCGATATGCGACGTGCAGTTTCCATTATGGGACATGGAGAAGCGCCTTTCGAAAAGCCTTCCCAGACGGCGAATTGCTCTTGGGTGAATCACTCCTTCCCGAAGTCATTTCCAAGGGAGCCTCTGAGTGTAAATTTAAATTCATCCTAAATGCTAGTGACGAGGATAGAATGCTGGCGATGAAACAAAGACGCGATCTGTTTATTGATTAAAACTTCGGGAAATCTAGGTAACAAAAGAAGAGGAGGGCGGGGGGTGGGAAAAACAGCTGAGGAGGTGGTGATGAAGCCGTTTCGATAAAACGCCCGCGCCCTCTTTCCCTCCTTGATTTCATTTACAATTTTTACATTTTATACCATTCTCGCAGAATATGCTGGCGGTCTTCAGCAATCTGTTATTTTTCTCTAAGCAGTGAATTATTTCCTCTGGGGTTAGGCTCTTTCTTATGAACAGTGCCTTTCTCTTTTTCGATGTTTTTAGCGCGAGGTCCCTGTCATGGGTGACGAGAAGGCACCGGTTCAGACGCCTAGTCAACTGGAGAATATCGTCATCATCCATATGTGTGTCAACGTCGCCAATGTGAAGAACTCTTCGGTTATTGTTCAGGCCCTTCACCCTTTTTGGTATGTTTGCGTCCAGGATTATGTCTATTGGCATTCCTCACACCTCATCGCAACCACCGGTAATCGCTTTTCAGCTTTTCTAACCTATCGTGGATATCATCGAGTTCCATAGGTTTCGAATTTACCTTCTCCCCGCTCTCTTTAATCATCGCCGATATCTCTTTCAAGCGCGCTTTTTTATACGCGACGTATTCATCTTTATCCATTTATAGCCACTCCGAATTGCCACTGCCCAAGTTCGGTGTCCTCCACGATCTTTTTGTTGAAGTCCATCAATGCGGTGGCGGACGTTGAAGACGGGGGGGCGTTGGCCACTACTTCGCAATAAGGATGGAATGCGCCCTCCATCTGGAGCCGCCTGATTGGGGTAAGGTCGGCAAGGGGGCTTAGGGAACACGCTTCGTTGTAGCTAGGCGTCTCTTGATCACCTATTACTGCTTTGTTGCTAAACTGCCCGTAGTCGAGTTTCGCAAGCCTTCTCACGGCGTTCTCAGTGCTGCCTACAAACGTCCATTTCAGCTGAGTCTCTTCGCTCCATTCCTTCAAACTTTTGTATATATGCCTGACGATATTAAGTCCGAATTTCCAGGAGTCATTGCTCTCGTGCAACTCATTACCTGTTTGGACCCTCACAGCCTCGTTTATCCCAAAAAATCCGACTTCATGGGTGATGTCATCCAAGGTGTACCTTGGTTCTTCCACACCATCGTTTAAGAACGGAAGCATACCATCATCCAGCCGCTTCTTTATGACGTCTCTCTTGACCATTATCACCTCCCTGGCTATTGCTAGCCTATCGTCGAGAATTTCATAGAACTTAGCCTCCTCGGTTGCCTCGTAGGCCACACGCGGTATATTCAGGCTGACCTTCTGGAGGGAGCCAATGCCCTCACTTGGTGATTCGGGAGCTACAAATACCGGCATCCCAAATTTTATTGCTAATTCATGAGCGGGAACCATTGAAGTCTCGTAATCGTCCGTCCATGCCTTCTCCAGGTTATACAGGGGGGTCACATACGGGAATTTATTACCCGCTCCGTCCCCCTCTAGCAATACATCAGTAAAGGCTTCCTGTAGTACTTGCGCTTCTTCGTGGTAGTCGGAATATTTGCCCCTTGACTTGCCATGGGGCCCGATAGCATGCGACCTCGCGATGTTATCAGGACATTGATGGCTAAAACTAATACGAGTTTCAATACGACGTTGGATTGCAGTGTATAAGAACAACCGCGAAAGTTGAGCCACTTCTTCTTTCTTGAGACCATTGATAAAGGGCGCAAGGAAGTAGTTGAGGTTGTCGAGAATCTGGGGGCCTGAGAAGTAGGACCTGCACACATCTAAAAGCCCTCCAACGTGTGACAACGCTGAAACGGCGTCTTTGGCAGGATTAGATTTAATCTTGCCGGAGGGGGAATCGACTGTCAAGCCCTCCAAAAATAACCTTCTAAGATCATGACGGAAGCTATAAGGTCTTGTGACAAAGTGTTCTAGTTTGTGAACGTGGATCTCTCCCCTCATGTGGGCATCTGCCTGGTGGAGGGGGAGGACTTTTAACAGCGCATATTCGAGGAGGACATTGTCGGCCATGGCATCGTGAAGCGCTTGGGGACTTCGATACTTTTGCTCCTTCCCAGTTTCTATCAGATGGGCCGCATCGTAGACAGGCATCCCGAGCCGCGTGTAGTCGGCTCTAGCATCCTCGAAACCATGTTCAAGAAGCTTTACATTTACCACTTCCCTTATGAGCGGCGAAGAAATGAAATCAAGCTTGAGCCTCCTAAGTTCTTCCTCGCTTTCCTTAGCAATGTTATCTGCCAGTTCCTCGGGCAGCCTCGTTTCCTTGACAAGGGAGCTCGCGATTTTCTTTCTGTCAAAGGGTTCTATGGTGTTACGTGAAGTCCTGACGAGCATGCTGTGAAATCGACGGTACCTCTCAGCAGCTCCAGGGCTTTTCTCAGCTAATACCTTCTCCAAGGTTACTTGGATGTCCGTGGTGCTTATTCCGTCGTAGACACTTTCCATTACTTCAAGGGCAGCGTCATTAGCGGTCCATGAATCTATACCGGCTTCAACGCATTCGGCCCGTATTACATTTGGATCAAAGATTGCCAAATCTCCTGATGATTTAACTATCTTCACATGTGGTCTTGATGCCATTTACACCCCTTCAGTCAACTAGCGCACTCTTCGGTTATCTAACGAACTCAGAAACCTCTCTTAGAGACCATGTCCTATACTCATTTTAAAAAGGTTTCGAAAACAATTTTTTAACATATACTTCTAAATAGATTAATAAACCTAACCAGCCGCCTAATTGCAAACTTTGGCGTTCTCGGCAGGTTAGAAATGTTGACGAGTTGGAATAGGGGTGTTAGAGTTAACCCAAGGAATTCTCAGTAGGAACACTCCCCATCAAGGCGGCAGCCCGGTGCGAATTCCGAGCTAACAGTAACTGTGTCTTCTCCGGGTACGGGTATAATATTTAAGACCTGTTCAGATTTGCTCCCATATCTATACACCGTTATACCTTTACAACCCTGCTCATAAGCCATGAAGTATATCCTCCGGATGTCTTCGAGGGTCGCTTCGTTTGGCAGGTTAACTGTTTTTGATACTGCGTTGTCCACGTGGCGTTGGAATGCGGCTTGTATGCGTATGTGCCATTCGGGTGCGATGTCGTGGCTGGTGACAAAGACCCTGCGCACGTCTTCTGGTATCTCGTCGATTCCTTGTATGGAACCGCTTCGGGCGATTCTGGCCATAAGCTCCTTCGTGTAGAATCCACGTTTCTTGGCAGTCTCCTCGAAATATGGGTCAACTTCTAGAAGCTCAGTGCCCATCACGTTTCTCATGTATGATATGGCGAATAGGGGTTCGATGCCGCTGCTAGCCCCTGCGATGATGCTGATGGTGCCCGTAGGCGCGATGGTAGTGAGGGTGGCATTGCGAATCATTTCGTATCCACGTTTATCCCAGATGCTCCCCTGAAAATTTGGGAACCTCCCCCGTTTCTCAGCCAGCGCAACTGAGGCCGTTCTTGCCTCTTTATTGATGAAACTCATTACTTCGTCTGCTACGTTCACAGCGTCTTCGCTGTTGTAGGGAACACCTATCTGACCAAGGAGGTCGGCAAATCCCATTACGCCAAGTCCAACTTTGCGATTTCCTTTGGTCTTTTCCTCCACCTCTGGAAGGGGGTACTTGTTCATGGTGATTACATTGTCCAGGAAGTGAATGGCTTTGTGGACGGTGTCGAGGAGTTTGTTCCAGTCGATGGTTGCTTTGTCCTTTTCGTGGGTGACCATGCGGGCTAGGTTGATGGATCCTAGGTTGCAGGACTCGTGGGGGAGCAGTGGTTGTTCGCCGCAGGGATTGGTGCTCTCAATATCACCTAGAGCCGGTGTGGGATTGTCTCTATTTATGCGATCCAAAAAGATGATGCCCGGGTCTCCTGAATCCCAGGCATTAACGACAATTAATTCGAAGACATCTCGCGCCTTTAACTTCTTCGAAACCCGACCCGTCCTCGGGTTCACTAGCTCGTATTCGCCTTCGTTTTTCACGGCCTCCATGAATGAATCTGTTACAGCCACGCTGATATTGAAATTAACCAGAAATCCTTCCTTTTCCTTTGCCTTTACGAACTCCAAAATGTCGGGATGGTCAACCCGAAGGACGCCCATGTTCGCGCCCCTTCTTCGCCCACCTTGTTTAACAACGTCGGTGGATACATCGAATATTCGCATGAAAGACAAGGGCCCAGAAGCCACGCCCTTTGTCGATTTTACTATGTCTTCGGCTGGCCTAAGCCTCGAGAATGAGAAGCCAGTGCCACCGCCTGACTGGTGAATGAGGGCCATGGAGCGAAGAGCACCGAATATTCCATCCATCGAGTCTTCCACTGGTAGGACAAAGCATGCGGAGAGTTGCTGGAGCTTGGTGCCAGCATTCATGAGGGTGGGGGAGTTGGGCATGAAGCGTAGGCTGGTCATGAGTTCGTAAAAGTCCTCTTCTACAGTGGCGATGTCAGCGTTGGGATCGTAAGATAGATCGGCTTGGGCGACGTTGCTTGCGACCCGGCGGAACATCTCGCCAGTGGTCTCGATTACGTGTCCATGCTCATCCTTAAGGAGGTAGCGCCTCTCAAGAACACTTACTGCGTTCTGAGTGAGCTTAAGATCATCAGTTACCCCTAATAATGTCTTTTTGTACCTCGCATCGTGCCTCTGTTGACGATAGAGGATGTAGGCCTTTGCTACCTTCGAGTGACCGGATTTTATTAGGGTCTCTTCGACCGCATCTTGGGCTTCTTCTACGCTCGGAATTTCATTAGCGTAGTCCTTTTCCATACTCTTGACTGCTGCTTGTGTCAACTGCTCCGATAGTTCTCCGTCGGCTTCATTTGCAGCTGAAATTGCTTTGCTGATAGCATCCGCTATCTTCTTAGGTTCGAATGCAACAACTCTGCCGTCCCGTTTTTGAATCTTTTTAATCTGTGGCATAATACACTCTATAACTCATGGAAAACTAACAATATGAATCTGTCGTTCTCTAAGTACCTTAAAAAAAGCAAGCATCGTTTCCCTAGGGATCTCTAAAGAATTTATTTTTCATTTACTTCTTGAGTATCACTTGCAAGGGCTTGATTCAAGTATTCTTCTATCATTTTTCTTTTTTTGATGAGATGCCGCCATTGTTCGATTAGATCGGTATTGGGGGATTCACCCATCTTTTTCACCTAGAGATTGCAGGATTCCTTGGTGCATCCGCCGCCGTAATCTGAGGATACGGTTACTGTTTCCCCATACGTTACCAAAGGCACTTTCGTTTCCTCTATTTTAGGCGGTTCCTTGACATCAACTGTTTCTGCATGATTCACAGTCCCAATATTCAAAACTTGAGCTTCTCGGCTACCATCGCGATATATAGTAACTCCTTTGCAGTCCAGATCATAAGCTAGCAAGTATACTTCCTCGACATCTTTTGTCGTGGCGTCGTGGGTAAAATTAACTGTTTTTGATACTGCGTTGTCCACGTGGCGTTGGAATGCGGCTTGTATTTGTAGGTGCCATTCGGGTGCGATGTCGTGGCTGGTGACAAAGACCCTGCGCACATCCTCTGGTATCCCCTCCATACCCTGTATGCACCCTGTCTTGGCGATTCTGGCCATAAGCTCCTTCGTGTAGAACCCACATTTTTTGGCCATATCCTCGAAAATGGGATTGACCTCAAGCATTTCAGTTCCATCCATCACGTTGCGGATGTACGATATAGCAAAAAGAGGTTCGATGCCGCTGCTAGCCCCTGCGATGATGCTGATGGTGCCCGTGGGGGCGATTGTTGTAAGGGTTGCATTGCGTATCATTTCGTAGCCGTGTTCCTCCCAGAGGCTTCCTTTGAAATTTGGGAAGCTTCCCCTCTTTTCGGCTAGGGCAACCGAGGCAGCTCTTGCTTCGTTGTTAATAAAGCCCATCACATCTTCCGCGACTCTTACGGCGTCATCGCTGTTGTAGGGCACGCCCAACTGTCCAATGAGATCTGCAAAGCCCATAACACCGAGACCAACCTTACGATTACCCCTTACCATCTCCCCTATCTTGTCTACAGGAAACTTGCTCATGTCTATGACGTTGTCCAAAAAGTGCACAGCTTTGTGAACTGTGTCACGGAGAATGTCCCAGTCTATAGTTGCATTGCCCTCTTCGTCGTAGGCGACCATGCGGGCTAGGTTGATGGATCCTAGGTTGCAGGACTCGTAGGGGAGGAGGGGCTGTTCGCCGCAGGGATTGGTGCTTTCGATTTCCCCCAGAGCGGGTGTGGGATTGTCTCTATTTATGCGATCCAAAAAGATGATACCAGGTTCACCGTTTTTCCAGGCCATGTTGACTATCAGTTCGAGCATGTGCCTTGCATTCAGCTTCTTCATGGGCTCATGTGTCCTAGGATTTAGGAGCTCGTATTCTTCGCCGTTCTTTGCGGCATCCATGAACCTTTCAGTTATCCCCACACTTATGTTGAAGTTGTTGAGTGCGTCGTTCTTCTCCTTGCTGGAAATGAACTCAATAATATCTGGGTGATCTATCCGAAGGATCCCCATGTTCGCCCCCCGCCTGCGGCCGCCCTGCTTGATTACCTCCGTGGCAGCATCGAAGACTTTCATGAAGGATATCGGCCCGGAAGCTATTCCACCTGTGGACTTAACCACGTCATTTTTGGGCCTAAGCCTGGAGAATGAGAATCCAGTTCCACCTCCAGTCTGATGAATCAAGGCAGTGTATTTTATGGAATCGAATATTCCGTCCATTGAGTCTTCAATAGGGAGTACAAAGCATGCGGAGAGTTGCTGGAGTTCTGTTCCTGCGTTCATGAGGGTGGGGGAGTTGGGAAGGAAGCGTAGGCTGGTCATGAGTTCGTAAAAGTCCTCTTCTACAGCGGCGATGTCAGCGTTGGGATCGTAGTTCAAGTCGGCCTGGGCGACGTTGCTTGCGACCCTGCGAAACATCTCGCCAGGGGATTCGGTGACATCCCCCATCTCGTTCTTCCTGAGGTATCTTCGCTCCAAAACTTTAATGGCATTGAGGGTGAGCTTGACGTCATCTTTTACGCCGATAACCTCCTTGGCTTCCCTCAGTTCAGTCCGTTTTTGACGATAGAGGATGTAAGCCTTGGCCACTTTCGTTAGCCCGGCATCTATCAAAACTTTTTCCACCATATCTTGCACGCTTTCTACATCCGGTGCTTCTCCATTGAACTCTTGGTCCAAGAGCTCAACTACCTTGTCAGAAAGCTGAATAGCTAATGATTCATCGCCCTTCCCAACAGCCACCGTTGCTTTGTGAATCGCAGTGGTTATCTTGCTCTGATCGAACTCTAATATCCGACCATCTCTCGTCCGAATTTCATAGACCATTGCTTAATCCTCCTGTTTCGAGTAACTAAATAAAGTCGCCCCAAAAGTTAGAGGAATGATAAGGGCTATGCTATATAAAAGTTATTAAATCGGTTTCTTAACCGTGATATGGAAAGTTTTATTAGATAGCTAACCACATTTGCATTTGCTAGGAAGTTGAGTATACTGGAGGTTAGAAACCTTAATTACCAAGGAAAGCGTAATTTGTTGGTGTAACTAGGCGGGTGAAAAACGTGGATGAAGTCGACGAAAAAATCCTAAAGGCTTTGAGGAAGAACTCGCGAGCACCTTATAAGGCGATAGCAAAAAAAGTCCATATCTCCGATGTTGCGGTTCACAAGAGGATCAAGAAGCTTGATGGGGGCGTAATTAAGTCGTTCACTGTACTCGTCGATCAGAAGGCGTACGACAAGAATACAACGGCGCTGATATCACTTCGATGTCAAGTGGGCATGACGGCAGACATCGCTCGTGCCCTGGCGAAGATAGAGGATGTAACGGAGGTTTATAAGGCCCTCGGGGAGTATGACATCGTGATAAAGGTCAGGACCAAGGGCACGGAAAGTTTGAGGGAGATAGTGGAAAGGCAACTCACTAGGATCAAGGGAATTATAGAGATAAGAACGAGCATAATCTACGACAGCGTCAAGGAAGACTTTAGCCTAGTCATGTAGGCTTTTAACCGAACATCTCTTTTGGTGGTTTGGGCCTGGTTGGCACGCCCTTTAATGCGGCATCCAAATGCTCCGCTGTGACGATTTTTGAGTCTTCGAGGATGGCCTTATGGAGGGCTACTTTGAGGAGCTTGTCTTTGAGGTCTCTACCCGAAAAACCCTCAGTTTTCTTCACGTATTCCCTAAGATCAGTTTTCACTTTCATGGGAAGCTTCCTTGCATAGCTCCTCAAGATGTCTAATCTTTCCTCGGAGTTCGGAAGCTTGAATTCGATCTCCTCCTCGAAGCGGCTTCTTAAGGCATGATCAAGCATGAGGGGGTTATTGGTTGCGGCGATGGTGACCAACCCGTCGTTATCTCGGAGCCCCTCGAGCTCGGTTAACAGGGCATTTACAACTTCTAACACGTCCCCTCTTATCGCCTGAAAAGACCTGTCCAATCCGATGGCATCCAACTCATCGATGAATATAACGCTCGGGACATGCTCCAATGCCATCGAAAAGAGCTCATGGATGCGTTTGGACGAGTCTCCCACGTATTCTCCGATTAGATCGGTGGCCCTGATTAGGAGCAGGAATGAATCGGTTTCGTTTGCTAGCGCCTTTGCAGCCATGGTCTTCCCGGTTCCAGGAGGACCGTAGAACAGGAAATTTCGAGGAGCCCATCCGCCGAATTGGCTTGGTTTTTTGAGATACTTCATGACGATCTTGCATTTCTGCTTCATGGCCGCATGGCCTATAATGTCCTTAAAACTATACTCTTTGATGCCGGGGAATTCGTGCTGTGTTTCCAACTTTTCGAGGGTTATGATCGTCTTCTCCGTTATTGTAACCTGGCAGGCTGGAATCACTTTTAAGACTTCGAAAGCAAAGTCCGGCATCATCCTTTGGTCGAAGAGGTACTCGCCCTTCTCCACGGTCGCACCCACCCACTGGTCCTGGGCGTAAGATTGGAATAGCTTATCGTCGTTTATGTTGATGTGAAAGCCTCGTTGGGGCTCTTTGAAGGGAAAACCCGCTGGTCTTAACTTAATGGACCTGGCTGGACGTGCACCACTATAGCTAGGCGTTTTCCTTTTAGCACCCTTTACTCTGGTAGCTACCCATTCATCTAGAAATGTTTGAATAGAGATTCCTCCGCTGTTTACGATGATAAATTTAATGACGTAAGATTTTTTAGTGCACTTGCAGCGTCTTCTTTTTGGATATACATTCCTTGTTTGTAAAGTAGGTATAAAATAATAACGACGAGTATGGTGAAGATAAAGGACATCCGTTTCCTTCTTTTAGCGGCCAGGACATTTAATTCGTCCGCGCATTCCCGGCAGATTCCTATCGCCCCTTTCAAGGGTTGTTTGCACCGCGGGCAAAATACCTCGCTCATGCCTTTAGATACTCAGTTCCATTTATATATAATTTCTATGCTGGGTTAAAGGACTTGGGAACATTGATAAATCTCCAAAAATAAGTTAGACCCATGAGAAGTTTTATCGCAGCGGGAGAGGCGACGCCTGAGGTCTTGAGTTTAGTGGAGGGCCTAAAGGGTATAAAGGCCGATATGAAGACTGTAAAACCCGAGAACATCCACCTGACCCTTAAATTCTTGGGGGAGCTTTCCGAGGGCAAAGTGGACGAGATACACAGGGCTCTCACCGACTGCCTTTCCCCTTTCAGTTCATTCGAGATATCACTGAGAGGCGTTGGTGTTTTTCCGAACGTTAAGAGGATGCGGGTGATATGGGTCGGCTTCGATAAAAATAAAGAAAAGCTTGTGGAGATGAATCACTCAATAGAGGGTGCTTTGGAGGGGATAGGTTTCCGGCGAGATAGTAGATTTCACCCGCATCTGACCTTGGCCCGGGTGAAGTCACCTAGAGGGAAGGAAGAACTTATCTCTTTCATAGAAACACACAGGGAGATTTCCTTCGGCGAATCGCGTATTGAAAGTGTAGAACTCATGAAGAGCACGCTTACGCCAAAAGGCCCCATTTATTCAACTTTGCGGCAGGTGAAGTTGGGAGATTGAGATGATCATTTCAGAAAAACGTCTCGTAAGGTTCCTCCGAAATAACCCGGTATTCACGACTCAGCAGGCTAGACTACTCCACATCAGGGGGAATCGCGCCGTTATTTGCCTGGACTGTTACTGTTTTAAGTGCGTAAACGACTGCGAAAAAGAAAATTCGGTGCTAGTGCCTTATTGTTCGGAGGGTTGCGAAAAACCGGTCTCCCGCGCTAAGGTTAAAGGATGCTTCAAATTCTAAAATATCTCACCGAACTCCTCGGATGTGGTGAATAGTTTCATGTACTCTGCTTGGGCTATGCTCCCCTTCTTTAGCAAATATTCCTCTGCGTCATGTCTGCGCACGGTCGCAATTTTCTTCAGTTTCACAAGTTTTGATGGTATGGCATTTTCGTCCAGGAGGCGGATAACCGATTCGTACAGCTCCACATCCCCGTACAGTAGTTTACCCTCGTTGAGGATTTTGCACGCCACCATGCTCTCAAATGAATCGAAACGCGCCTGTTCCTTGACCCTGGAGAACCTTTTTACCAAGTAATCCAGTTCTTCCTTTCGATGAGGATTTTTTAAGAGAGAGAACTTCTCCTTATACAGCCTTTCATCCAAGCCATCCAGTGCATTCTCAGGCATGGCATCGGTAACAATGACCACTAAATCGAGGTCTGAACCTGCGACGAGTTTACCAGTACTCTTTTCCGGCCGGGGGGCGTCGTGGGCCATTCCAAGGGGAACGTCACCCCCGATTACACAGCACATTCCTTTAGGATTTAACCCCTCGGTTGCCCTTTTTACACTGTTTTCAGCAACCCGCATCTTTCTTGAGCTGATCTCTTTGATCTCTTGTTCTAGGGATCTGGCTCTACTTGCTATGGCCTCTGTATCACCCTTAAGCCCGATCACCGAGTATGTCGAAAACTCGCGCTCGATTGCAGGCGACATTCTGGCGTATCCATCAACGTTTCTATCGAATCTCAAGTAGCGATTACCGACTCTGGCAATCTCGAATTCTATGTGGGATGTTCGCCAAAGCTCGAAAAGGCTAATTCCAGTACTCCTGTAGAGGTCTTTGCCTACCAAAGGCCCATTGGAAAGAGCCGCAGTGATGGTTCCCGTATCCATAGGGATAGTGAGGATATAAATATAGATAAAACTTAACCTATTTGCATGCAGGGGATTCTCAGCAGAATAAAGCCTAGTCCAGAGGATGAACATAAACTAATTAGTGCCACGCAGGAACTCTTGAAGGTGGTAGAGGCTAACACTCAAAAGGTGGACAAAAGAATATCCGTCAAGCTGGTCGGTTCTTCTTCCAGGGGAACTTGGCTTAGAGACGCGAAGGACCTCGATGTCTTCGTATTTTTTCCACTGGAATACGAGAAGTCGAAGATGGAAGAAGTGGTTTCCAAGATTGGGCGGTCCATTCTACAAAAACCTCAGACGCGTTACGCCGAACACCCTTACATTAAAGGCGGTTTTTCAGGTTACGATGTTGAGCTAGTCCCATGCTACGCTGTCGAGACTGGATCAGAGATTAAATCGGCGGTGGATCGCACGCCCTTCCACGAAGAATTTGTCAATAAAAACATAGCTGATAAGAAAGATGAAGTTAGATTGCTGAAGCAATTCCTAAAAGGCATTGAATGCTATGGAGCCGAAGCAAAGACCGAAGGTATTTCGGGATATCTTGCGGAACTCCTAGTGATACAATATGGCTCCTTTGAAGCGGTTTTAAAGCAAGCTAGTGAGTGGAGAGGTTCAGTTGTTATTCAGATAGAAACAGAGTTCTCTGAGACAGAACTGAAGGAGAAATTCAATGAGCATATGATTTTCATCGATCCTGTGGACAGCAACCGCAACGTCGCCAGTGCCCTGTCCATGGATAAATTCAACCAGTTAATCTTCGCGGCAAAGGAATACCTTAAAAACCCCGATGAACGCTTCTTTTTCCCCCGGCAACGGGAAGCAAAACCTGCAGAAGTAATTGCAAAATTCGAGGAACGGGGGACAACTGCGGTGGCTGTGGTATTCTCTAAGCCGGACGTAGTGGACGACATACTCTATCCTCAGATGAAGAAGGCTCAAGTAGCCATAGCCAAGTTGTTGAAATCCATGGATTTTAGGGTATTGGATGCCGCATTTTTCTTGGAAAAACAGGGATGTATCTTCATAGAACTCGAAGATGTGAATTTACCCGCTTTGAAGTTGCACCAGGGCCCCTTTGTCAATTCGGAGCACGAGGAGAGATTTCTAGAAAAACAGTCAGAAAACGCTCGTAAACTATCAGAACCCTTTATCCGGGGCGATAGGTGGTACATCTACTTGAAGCGCAAATACGTGGAAGCGTACAGATTTTTAGAGGGCTTCCTCAAACAGGGACACCTTGAGGAAAAGGGAATACCACGTTATATAGCTAAATGCCTTGAAGACGAGAGCATGAGGGTTATGACCGACCTAAATGGGATATCTATGGAATTTGCACCGGGGCTGCTGGAATACTTCGAACCCAGTTCTCCTTGGGTGAGATGAAAATCGAAAGACTAATATTAGAGGAATCTTACAAACTTGATTGAAGGGATGGGTATGTTAAAGGTTAGTATAGTGAAGGATGAGGTGCCGGATGTCCAGAGGGCACTGGACCTTATAGAATTCGAGCCGTCCCCCTGCGATGTCCTTGTCATAAAGCCCAACTTCAGCGTCCCACAGCATTTTAGCACCGGGGCTACGACGGACCTCAGGATACTGGAGGAGGTCTTAAAGATCTATGATGGGGTGGCGAAGGAGAGGATAGTCGCAGAAAGTAACGGCTATCAGGGTACGGCCGAGGAGGCATACGAGGCCACCGGCGCCAAGGATATATGTGACTATTACGGGGCTAAATTCGTCAATCTCAGCAACGATATATGCATACCTGTGAAGCGCGACTACGCGGTATTCAAGGACTTCAGGACTCCAAAAACAATCCTGAAGGCCGATGTCTTGATAAACCTCCCAGTAATGAAGACCCATTCCCAATCAACTGTGGCC
>CBDUVV010000011.1:0-14709 GCA_965370755.1 uncultured archaeon
AAGATTTCTTCGTCGCTGGGTAGAAGGGACTTCGTGAGAGTAAAGGTAACCAAGGGGGACAAATTGTACGCAGAGCCAGTGTCGACAACTGGTGCAGGGGTTATCTCGACCATGGTAAAAGCAGACGGCTTTGTTGTAGTGGCTGAAAAAGTTGAGGGTATACCCGAGGCGGGGGAAGTGGAAGTTTATCTCTACTCTTTCCACCTATAGTCCCTGTGGCATGACTTCTTAATTCGCCTCAGCTCATCCAGCAGCCGCTGGGCATCGCTCAAATTGCCGCTTTTCACGCATTTCTCGAACTCAGCTATCTTCTCCGTGAAGGCATGCTGTTCCTCGTGCCAGCCCTTGCCGGCGGAATATTCATCGAAATCTGCGGCCAGTTCCAGCATCTTAGAGACGTCTTCCACCTCTGGCATCTTTCCTTCCTCTAAGCCGCGCCTTGCGGCCCTGAAAACTTTTTTGAGCTCACTCTTGACCTCATCCATTTCGGGAGTTAGCTTCTCGCACGCTTCAGACTTAGACTTTCTGGGCTTATTGCCACGGGATTCACCTTCCATCCACCTCAACTCCAATTCGAACTTTCTTTTATGATTCTTCTCCTTGTATTCGATTTCGACGTCCAGTTGGTCTGGAACCTCAACCTCGCCTCGAGTGTAATCGAGGACACCTTTGTCAAGTTTTTCAACAAGCCTCTTTAAGATTGTTACTAGCTCCCCTTGGCTCATGGTCCTCCTTTCCTTAAATTTCATAGAAATCTGTATAAATTCCAGGTTTTATATAAAACTCCCTTATGTACAAGGAGTTCAGGGAAGTTGTAACCGTTGCAGAGGCTGAGAAGCGGATACAATCCGCCCTAGAAATACGCCAGAAACCCGGGGAAGTCACCTTAGGCGAGGCTTTGGGGCGGGTCTTGGCTGAGGACATAATAGCACCGATAAATGTGCCTCCCTTTGATAGGTCAGCCATGGACGGCTATGCAGTGAAGGCGCGGGATACCTATGGTGCCGGCGAGAACAATCCTAAAACGCTGAAGCTCAAGGGAGGAATCTCCATGGGAGCGCTGAGCGACGTTGAAATAACAAGGGGCGTTTGCGCTGCCATACCCACCGGTGCTCCAATACCAAAAGGCGTTGATGCAGTGGTAATGGTGGAATATACGGAAAAGTCAAAGGGCAAGGTTGAGGTATACCGGTCTGTAGCGTCGGGGGAGAACATCATGAGGGCAGGTGCTGACATGACGAAAGGTGAAAAGGTCCTTGTAAAAGGACATCTCCTCACGCCTAGGGACACCGGCGTGCTTGCAGCTCTAGGAATAGTTCATATGAAAGTTTTTGCTAAACCCAAGGTCGCCATAATTTCAACGGGTACTGAGATAGCCGAGCCAGGGGTTCCGCTGAAACCCGGCATGATATACGATGTGAATTCCAGGACGATAGCTGATGCGGTGAGGGAAAACGGTGGCAATCCGCAGTTCTTGGGTAATGCGAGAACTGAGAAGGAACTCACAAGGTTAATTGGAAAATCTGATCACGATGTGATTCTGACTTCGGGTGGCACATCAGTAGGCGAGGAAGACCTCTCATATCGCACGGTGGAAAAACTCGGAAAACTTCTCTTTCACGGTATGGCCCTAAAACCAGGGAAACCGACCATGATGGGAGTAGTGAGGGGCAAACCAGTGATAGGCCTTCCAGGCTATCCAACGTCCGCCCTCGTCGTATTTTATCTGCTTGTGGTCCCTCTTCTGAGGAAGATGGCGGCCCTGCCTCCTCTTGAGCCAGCCACTAGGGGAGCTAAGCTTGCTTCTAGGGTTTATTCTGCGAAGGGACGGCTCGAATACGTGCCGGTGGGATTGAAAGATGGCGTCGCCCGTCCCATATCGAAGGGCTCGGGGGCCATAACTACGTTGGCGGGTGCCGTGGGATATCTGGTTGTTAAGGATAATGTTGAGATCGTGGAAGAGGGAAGTGAGGTCAAAGTTGTAATGTTTCGTTAGGGCTTATCTACTTTAAAGGTTAAAGGCGAGACAAAGGGACGATTACCGGGATAGGAAGCATTAAATATGTAGGAATTAGACGGTGGAGTTGGTATATGTCGCGACCTGAAGAACGTTTAGCAGAACCGAGGAATGCAACTGGATATAGGGGCGTTTTAAAGACAATCGGCTTACTCGTTGTCTCCGTTATGATTTTATTTTCAATAGCTGAAGTAGGGGGAGAACCGGGTGTTGGACCCATAGTCGAAGGGGTCAATGTTTTTACTTCTTACATGATGGAACAAATAATAGATGACCGAGTCCTCCGCCATGCTAATTTTTACGATGCTTCACCAGCCCTCGCGGCGACCTTGATAACAACGGGGGACTATCCTGCTCCCAGCGAACCATATAGACATCTGCTGAAAAACCCGATAGAAACAATTGAGATGGATATCTACGATTATGCGGCAAGACTTATTTTTAAGGAATTCTACGCTTCTAGCATTGTTGTAATTGCGAGGGGCGACCTTCCAGTAGATTCCATGGCGGCTACAGCCTATGCGAATTCTCAGAATGCGCCTGTGCTATTAACACGGACAGGGGATGTACCTACAGAAGTCTTGGACACGATTCAGTATTTGAGCCCAGAAACGATAATGATCCTGGGGGGTGAAAAAGCCGTTTCCGGCGACGTGGAATCGGAGCTTGCCAACATTGCGCCTGTGGAGCGCATCTGGGGTGAAACCAGGTACGAGACCGCCGTTGAAATAGCTAGAAAGACAGAGGGCTTCGATACGATAATTGTCACTGATGGAGAAAACCCCCCCATAGAGACCGTTATATTGGGAGCCGAGTACAGGGCGCCCATAATCTATGTCACGTCTTCAAGGATTCCCGATGCAGCAAGGGAATTTTTAGCAGAAAATAAAATCACGTCCACTGGAAAGCAGACGAGAATCGTACTGGTTGAAGTAAGCTCGTCTCTTGAAAGTGAAATAAAGAATATCACATTTGTAGAAAAAAATACAGCTGAGCTCGAAGTAATAGTGACGAACGATGATGATGACGACTTGTATGTGGATTTATATCCTGGTGAATTTGGGTTAAACAAGCTTGTAACAGGGGGCGGATCCCTCTCCTTCGGTGTTTTCGTGCTCGATGCAGGCGAGCAAACCATCAGGATCTCATGGCTCGATCCCGATACCGATAAGTTCTACGAAAAAGAGGAAAAAATAACGTTATCTCGGGGCGAGGAAACTAGTTGGACAATAAATACGGATTTACATACCTTCGCTGAGAGGTAGAAGCAGTTCTTTAGGATAAACCCTCTTCACTGTCAGTGAGACTGTGCAAATCCAGTTTCTATGAATATACGCTTTCATAGTTTAAATTTGTAGCAGGTAACCATAATTTTCTAAAGAGCCAAGACGATGTAGCTCGGTATATCACCCCATGCGATGGACAAGAGGAAACCAAGGGTAAGAGGTACCATGAACGGTACCGCTGGCGTGACCCATGCAGCGTCTCCCACTTCTTTCATAATCCTATCGTGTTCAGTCACCGCGGAAGCCTTCTTCTTGTAGCCCAAAAAAAGAAAACGCGCTTCGCTGGGGCTTTCGACTGTGAAGTCTTTACGGTATAAGTTAAGGGCTAGGAAGTAGATCGGAAGCGCTGCGGTTAGGAAAATCGCATTGGAGAAAACTCCGAGGGAGAACACTGGGAATACGCTAATTCTGAAGTAAGGATTATGAGGTATCATAGCGGCCAAGCCCAAGATTATTTTAACATCCCCTCCGCCGATTTTGTTTAGGCGTTCCATGGGGATCAAGACGACGGACATCACCAGAATCGAGATAGCGAAATCCACTAATACGCCCCTATAGGATACCATTTTTAAAGCAACAAATCCGACGCCGCCAATCACCAGGATTTTCCATGTCAGGTCGTTTATTTTCCTATGTCTTAAGTCCAGTACGGAAGCATAAAGGAGGGCCACGAGAGTTATAATTACACGGGGCTCTGTCAGCACCATACTCCAGCCATTGGTCACATCAAATATAGAAGTCTTCCCTTCGAAGCCTTGCCTAACCTTGATTGTCTTTTATCCCTAGTGTGGAAAAGTCGGGCTTTCCCTGAAAATATGCTAAGTGGCTCTCGCAGCTCCTGCAATCGCTGGATCCAAAGCCCGGTGCTATTACCTTGTATCCTGGAACCAAAGCTATGGATTCGTAAATAACGCACTCTTCTAGGTTGGAAAGATAAATCTTTATTATCTCAGCCTTTTCTCGTAGGTAGTCCACATGCCACCTCTTCTTCTTGGAAAGACGTAGATGTCTCATCACCCTGGAGTCCAGATTACGTTTGGCAGAGCCTACATAAGCGTAATAACCAGCTGGAAAACTTATCTCGCCCAAGCTGCCGACCTTTATACTCGTGGCCTCATCGAGCTCAAGCATCAAAATATAGGATATCATCTCACGAAGCGAGCTTCGCCCGAACCCGTTCCAGTATACCCTTGAGTATTTCCTCGTCCGAAAGTATTCCCTTAGGTGGGTCCATGACCTTCCGCATCCATATGGGCACGGTATCCATGCGATATGCTGTGCCCTCTTCTTCTATACCCACGATGGAGCTGGGAATCACTACGTCGGCCAGTTCCGTCGTTGGAGTCCAGTGGGGATCTATCGCAATGGAGGGTATGCTGGCGAAATGCTCTACGGATTTCTTTGGGAAGTGTGCTACCGGATCGGCAGCGATGATGAGGGCGGCATCGGCCTCCTTTCGTTGTAATAGGTCATTGGCGGCGGTCTCACCCGGGTTGTAGCGTGGATATCCCCGGGAGAAGTCGGTAGCGAAGGGAAAGCCAGACTGCCAGCAGAGGACCTCGCTGAAGCCGGTAACGTTGAAGTGCCCCCGCATCATCATTATTGAGAACTTAGTATGCCTGTTGAGGTCCTTGGTCAGGCTGATGGCGTTGTCCACGTTCATGACCTTGCCCGGGGTCATGGTAAGCCCCTGCCCGAAGAATATCACGCCGTACTGACAGCTCATGAGCTCCTTTGCAAGCTCGTGGATATCGGCTTTTGAAACGCCCGCTATTTCCTCGGCATCTATGTCCGAGCCGTTCACAATCACGCGCAGGGCGCTAAGTAACTCGTAGTCGCCTCCAGACTTGACTTGGATGAATTTGTTGGCTATCTTGGCGGTGTCCGTCCTCCTCACATCCAAGACTACGATCTTCCTATCCTGGGAGCCGCGTTCCCTGAAATAGCCCCTGGGGTAGGTAGTGTAGCGCGATAAGTGCCTAGGGTGAGCGTGCATAGGATTGCAGCCCCAATAAATGATGAGGTCCGCCCTATTTTTTACGTCCCCGAGGGTTACAGTGGGATAGCCCACGTTATGGTACGCAAGCTCAGATGGACCGTGGCAGACGCTGCTGCAACTGTCGATGACCCCTCCCAGCTCCTCCGCCAGTTCTATACCCACTGAGTCGGCCTCGCAGGAAGTGCTGGCCCAGCCGTAGAGAAGAGGCCTCTTGGAGTTGGCTAATATCTCTGCGGCCTTTTCCATGGCATCATCCATGCTCGCCTCCACCAGCTCGCCATTTTTCCTCACTAGAGGCTTCATTGGCCTGTCTTCTTCGTTTACAGAAAGAAACTTCCGCACCCCGAGCTTGCAGGCGTGTTTGACCTTCTCGATCTTCCTATCGTTGGCCTCTATCTCGATGTCGTCGCAGAGGGTGCCACAGAAGGGACAGACTATGTCAGTATGAACTTTGTTTGCCATCTAAATCTACCTCGAGGGGAGCCTTTAATCCAGGATTCCTAATTGTACCATCAATCCGTCTAAATAAGATAGCCACATCTCCTCATTAAGATTGGGGAACGAGTAGTTTGCGTTAACCATGAAGTATCGGTCGATACAGAGGGAAGGCACTTTAGTGAAATTTTTTAAGGTCTGAAATGTGGCGTTCATCAAGTCAAGATGGGCACCCAGCACTATCACGAGATCGTATTTTCCAGCTCCGTTTATACCCTCCCATTCTGGATCGGCCAATAAATTGGTCGCCTCAACGACTCCCATCTCTACATAGTCTTTGAATCCCTTTTCCACGAGGAATTTTCCTGAGTGGGCAGTGGCCACCACGGGAATTTTCATTTCCTTTGCAAGCTTTATGATCCTGTCAAGCACTTCCCCGTTAAGCTCGTTTATCCTGGCTCCTATAACGATTACTGGCGTATTCGATTTTTCCAAAATCCGTCCAGCGACATCGGAGTCCACTGCTAGGGCGCGCTTTGGGCCTGCGTGATGGGACTTTGACCATGATGTTGCATAAGTCATTTCTTCTTACCCCCATAAACGAGTCTTTCTACCATGGTCGGGTCTGGTATTTCCCGCGGTTCCCACTCGGCGTCGGCGAGGATGGATTTGACCTCGTCTTTCATGGTCACTGGAATGTCAGTCTCCATCCTTATGTACAGGGGCAGGTCGTTTGGCATAGTGCCGTAGTATTTTTTGTGAAGATCTATGTAGTGGGTAAGCTTGATTTGTCTCCCTTTTGTTGTGTCATTAGGCCTTATCACGTTCTTTGCTATTGCCAATATGGCTTCTTCCTTGGATTCGGCCACGTACATGAGGTGCTCCGGCGCCGGATCAGTTATCACTTTATCCCCTGTCCGAGCGTTGAAGATTTCCCAGTTATCGGGCTTGTCTTTTCTTCCCAGGTACAGGCGCCTGTATTTAACGCCGCTGGGACCAAGGACAACAGGTATTCCCCACCTGTTCAGGCCGGTCCCTATGGATAGAGCCTTCTGCGAGTAGGTGCCCCATACAACACCGACGGCACCAACCCTATTGTGTATGTAATCGGCGATTTCTTCGAAGTTACCTCGGAGATTACGCCTGGCGAATATGCTGGGGATCTTGACGGCGGCTCCGAGTATATGGGCGTTGGAAACGCATGAGCCTACATTGACTAGATTCTCCGAGTCAAAGGCGCCACCGTATTTCTCGTATAGAGTCTTGCCCTCTTCGTCTTTGTATTGGGCGAGGCTCATGGCTGCGCACCCGCTGGTGACCACGATGTAGCGCCTCTTAAGGAATTCTTCAGCTATTTCCACGACCTCTTTAGCTCCGTTAGAATAGTTATTACACCCTGCAAATGCGACGACGCCGGGGATCTCACCGAAGACGAGGGGCGGGCCCACATTCCTTATCTCTGTGTCGAGAATCGGTCCCCTGCCTGCCCGTATGACGAATTTATCTTCCTTTATCTTCTTCTCAGAAGCTTTCTCCAACAACGACACTATAGGTATGTGTTGTGGGCAAGCCGGCTCGCACCGAACGCAACCTATACAGAGGTCTCTGAGTTCAGAGAGCCTGGAAAATTCACCTTTCTTAGCGCTCTTCATGCCCTCGCTTATGTGGAGATTAACCGGGCAAACCCGCTGACATGCTTCGCACTCAGTACACTTGGTAGCCTCTTTTATAACCTCGCCCTCATCAGGAATTGCTTTAATTCCGTGCCTCAAAGGTGCTAGCCTCTCAGCAACCTGAACGGCGACTATACCTGCCTTTTCAGGCTCGAGAATCAGGGCGCCAGGGACTTTGCCCGATGCCAAATCTTCGACAATAAGTTCAACATCATCCTTTGTCCTGTCAGGAAGCCCTGAGGAAACCTTGTCATTAGTAGCTATTATAGCCGATTTTACCTTGGCGGCTTCTTCCAATAAATCCGTTCTGACACATTGTTCGTCTATTACTATGACATCCGCTATACCGGACCTTATGAATCGCACTTGCTCCGACATAGGTCCAACGATCTTGGTCTTGCTGTTTCTCCTGGCTAGATCGTGAGCTGTGCAACATATACCAGCAATTTCGATGGAGTCCATCTTGCCTGAGTCTTCCGCGTATGTTATGACCTCGGCGCCGGGTGCAACATTGTGGCCTATGAGGAGAACCACTGGCTTTGAGGAGTCTACTGTCCCCGCGCCCATCTCGATCAAAGGGGCATCCGCATCGCCCCTAGAAAAGTCATAGCCGACAATCTGGGCTACGTCACCGATTTCTTTTACCAGATTATCTATCATGCCAATGTGCAGGGCCTTGGATTCGAAGTCCTTAAAATCGCTTTCTTGCCCAGCGTGAATGGATGCGAGGACATTTTGGATCTCTCTTTCTGCATATTCCAGGCCCTCCTCTAAGTCGCCTAGGGTCTTGGGCTTCTTACCAACGATGGTCCTGTAGATCGGCGCTTCAGTAGCAATGTCCATACCCATGTCAATCGGGTAGTCTCTTCCCCGCTTCTTAATCTGATGCTCCACCATGTGCCTTGCATGGGCGCCGTGGCAAGCAGAGCCGATAGTGGACTCTAAAACTACTTGCCGTCCCTGTTGAGACTTTATGTCTATCCCACATGCGCCCTTCAGGCCTTGGGTTAAGTCACATTTTCCGTAGGCGCAGTGGCAACACATGTCACATACTGGTGAATAAAATGGCTCGTATCTATCGAGGAGCTTCCTATCCCAGTCTCTCAAGTCCGAAAGGGCTGGCTTGGGAGTCGGGCCCATAGGCTCCTCCCAGTAATCCTCAACATCGCTAATCTCTATCTCCATGTTCTCAAAGTCGAGGCTTTTCGACTTGAGTTTGTCAATCTTGAAATTAACAACCATATGCCAACACCTCCTTTTAGCATTTGTAAACTATATTGCGACGGACGCTCCTGCTTACGCCTTGGCGAATTCGGTCTTTGGGGCGCCGCAACTTGAGCACTTCGCAGGACGGCAGCGCACGTCCTTGGTTGTATTTCCACACTTGGTGCATTTCCAGACGGGCATCTCACCTTTACCTCCCGATTTTAAACAATATTTTGATGTATACCCTGTGCAAAGAATACGAAAAATCCGTGTTTTCACTAGCTTTCGTTTAGCAAACCCTCAATTTCCGACACGACGACTTCACTGATACCAGCGAATACTATCTGGGGCGGTCCATCGTCGTTTTCTTCTTTTAAGAGTTCCAACAAAAGATCCATTGTAGCTCTTGGCACTTCGTCACCAGAAACGTATAGGATGGGCGCGTCGTAGAGTGAAGAGACCAGAGCGGCACTTGCTGTAGGCGTGCGCCCATCGGTGATTATTATGGCTTTTAAGACCTTTTTTCCGTCGGCCTTTAAGGCTCTGGCAAGGGCAACCGCAGTTTCCTCTCTGTTACTCCCGTTTATGCGTTCCACCTTCGATATATTTCCCAACTCTGCTTCTATATCCAGAGAGACGGCTTCCATGCCTCCCACGATAACGATGCCCTCCGGGTTCATCTTCCTCAAGGTGTCAATGGTGACGCTTGGAAGGGCGTTAGGCTTTGTTAGGAGGATGGGGCAATCCATAGCCTTTGCATAGGCGATAGCGGCATAGGCGTCGGCCTCCATATCCCCCCTCGCTAGGACGACCTTCTTGGGATGAGGCCACTTCAACATGCTCTTCTTGGCTACGACTTCATAAATGTCCCAGGTAATACTCGCGTTGGGCTCTGATAAATTGAAACCTAAATCAGGGTAGTCTCCGGTTTTGTCGCCGGTTAATGTGAGGGCCGGCGTGAGGATGGACGGGCCCGAGTAGAACCTTTTACTTTTCAGGCCGAATTTCTTGAGTACGCATGAGAGGAGGCTCAAGTTCAGGCGCTGGCGGCCGCGATTGACACAGCCCTTGCTAGATCGTGTTCCACCTCCTCCGCCACCTCCACTTTGACCATTGTTACCTGGATTATTCTTCTTAGCATTCACCTCGAACTCAATACCAGCCGAGAAATCCGAGTTACCAGCATAGTCCCTAGCGTTGAATGTCACAGTATACCGGCCAGTTGCCTCGGGGTTAAATGAGGCGTTCCATTTCGTATCGTTGTCCCGGGAGAGATTCACGGTTGTCTCAATGAACTCGGAGTTGGTAACCACGGCCCATGTAGTCCTAATACCGGAGAGGGAATCCGTGGCTTGCACTTCGAGGGTTACACTAGAACCCTCCACGATGGCATCTGGTATGACAGCGGCGTCCTCAAGGGTGGGAGGCGTCTCGTCGAACACGAAGTCTAGGGTGGAGGCATTCGTATTCCCCGCCGCATCCCGTACGAGAACAGTCAGATTGTGAGCTCCCTCATCGAAGGTAACGCTGTAGCTCGTGTTGGTGCAGTTCTGGGTCTGCAAGGCATCCACATAGGGCCAATCGTCCAATAGGACGTCGCTGGCTATGGACGTCGTAGCATCGCAGGCGGTCCAGTTAAAGGTCAGCGTATCAGTGGAAACATTGGTGTGGTTTTGGACGTGAATTACCACAGAATAGGGCGGCTTTGTGTCCACCGTGAAGTTCACCGAGGCAGAGTCGTTGTGCCCAACCGAATCATTGATCCTTACCAGAAGTTCATGGAAACCATCCGAGACGTTGAAGCTGGTGTTGCCATCTAACGGGACGATGTCGTCTCCATTTAGGGTGTAGCCGCTCCAGTCCAAATTTGTCTCGTTGATGCTCAGGTTCAGGTGGATGGTAGCGGAATTATATAGGGCGTTTAATGGGCTCAGGATTGCGACCTCTGGATAGGTGGAGTCCAGCCCGATTATTCTCTCCTCGGTCCAATTGCTGTTGCCCGCGGTGTCGTTGGCGAATATGCTATAGGAAATGATGTTTTCGCTTTGACCGGTGAAATTCCTGCTGCAGGAAGTCACGTCGGAGAACACACATGTCAGAGAATAATTTGCGATGCTTCCATTGTCCCATTGAATAAGAATTGAGTCGAGGTTGGTATCGTTTACTGTAAAGTTTATGAAGACCCAGTCCAGGGTCGTCCAAGTATTGTTTGTCGGCGCTTCTACGAATGCTATCTCCGGTTGAATCAGGTCCAACGTAAAGTAGACTAGGGTATTATTCGCGTTTCCGGCGATGTCATTTGCATAGAACCGAGCCGCGTAGTTGCCATCAGCTCCGATTGAGACCAGCTTATTCCAGGTGCCCGTGGTATTGTCAAGGGTGTAGTTGGTTCCGTTCACCTCCACTGTTACATTTAATCCCACTGGACTTGTGACGTCGATTACGCTAGCATTGAACCATAAATCGGGAGTATTATATGTCAGGTTCTGGGGATTCAAAATAGTCACAGTAGGTGGTTTGGTGTCTATGGTGAAGTAAACACTAGTGGAATTCATGCTTCCTGCACTGTCATTAGAATATAAAGTAAGATTATGCTGGCCGTCCAACGTCGATTGGTTTATAGTGAAAGCAAGGTCGGTTGAATTATCAAATATCCATGAGAAACCAGAATCAAAAGTGTAACTAGTACCTCCTTGATTGTACAAATCACTCGATCTATTGACTTTAAGCGTCGTATCGCCAAAAACAATGATCCAATATCTCTCTGAGATATTCACTAAAACATCTAGATCGAAATAATGCCACCCGGAGGAATTAACGATTTTGGAATCTTTAGCCAAGTCCACTGACGATGGCTCATTACCGTTGTCGCCGCGCAGGGAGACGTTTACTCCTCCAGTATCCAAGGCGGTCAATAATAAACCGACCGAAGTGATATTACAAGTAGTCGTCCTAAAAGCTTGAGCTACCCAGGTGGAGGAAGAAAAGCCTGCGTAACCGGTAGTCGAAGTTTGCTCGATATTCGAAAACAAAGGCGCGGTGCCTTCACTTTGATTGCCAAGGCTGACGTTATTGCAGCCATCCAAGTTATATCCAACCCAATCAGCTTCCCCTTCTAGGGAATAGTTTAGCATTATTGTGTCATTGGGATAGGTCCTATTCTCCGGAGAGTGAACAGTGATCACAGGGGCCTCCGCTTCAACTTCGCCAGATGAGAAAACAACCAGTGAAATAATTGATAATAGAAGAACTTTCGTAAAGCGTATTACCGTGTCCCGGTACACAGGCCCACCTCCCGAAGAGCATCATCTTTGCTGTGGGCATGGCAGACGTTTACTCCACCTCCGCCCAGAACGAGCTAAAATTTCTAGATATTTAATATTGCTGGAAACCGGAAAAAATTGATAAAAAACGAAATGGCAAAAAATTATTTTTCAGGTTATTTATTCCAGGCGATTAACTTTTGTTTCTTGTACAAATAGAAAATGATAGCACCGCCGACTAACAAGACCGCAAGAGCGCCCAAAATGAAATAGTGCCATGGCGACCGTGGTTTTTCTTCAGGTACTTGGGGATTTGGGTCCACGGAATCTATCAAGCCATCGCCGTCGGTGTCCGCGTTGTACGGATTCGTTTTGAGCATCCGTTCCTGATCGTCCGTAAGTCCGTCGCCGTCGCTGTCCATAACTGGTGGTGGCGTTGTTGTTGGGGGCGCAGTAGTTGTAGGAGCTGTCGTTGTCGGTGGTAGAGTGGTGGGAGGAAGTGTCGTTGTAGGGGCTGGAGTTGTTGGAGCCGGTGTCGTCTCGGGTGGTTCGAGGGGGTTTCCATCCTGCGGGTCCCAGATTCCATCTCCGTCCGTATCCTTATTCAACGGGTCAGTCCCTGCTGATACCTCTTGCCCATCGTCCCATCCATCAGCGTCTGTGTCCGCCTTATTGGGGTCTGAACCCCTGGCCGTTTCGTCCTCGTCAGTCAAGCCGTCTCCGTCGGCATCCACTATACCGGGTGAAGGTGCCGTAGACTTGTGTTTCAAGGCGAAAATGGTGTTGCCACTTACCCCCATGAGATCGTCCAAGAAGCCATCTCCGTCCAGGTCAACGGGAATTAATACGTTAGCTCCGGTCATATTATACGGAGATTGAGTTGTACTATCAGTGGGATAGTACCCGACCTGCCTCCCCTTATAATCGATCGCGTATATCTTGCTCGTGGAGCCAGCGACTATTCCCTCGAATTTTCCGTCGGAATTAAAGTCTAGGGGTGTTATCGCGTCCGCCCCAACCCCGAAAGTCCACCGCTTATTTCCATTAGGGAGGAAAGCGTATACTGTGGCTGCTTTTACCACGATGGCGTTCTTCTTGCCCGTGGAGTCTAGGTCCACTGCAAACAACTCGAGCTTCTTCCCGGCACTCACGGGAACTTTGTAACTCCACCTTGATTTACCGGAGGCATCGAAGACGCTAATGTTGCCGTCGGCGCTTGCAATCACAATATCGTTCATATATCCATTTGAATCAATGTCAGCTGATAGGACCGAGTGAATGGCCTCGGGGGCACTTTTGGTCCACACTAATTTCCCCTGAGAATTTAATACATACAAGATTTTCCCAGCTCCGACTAGTACGGTCTCTGGCACTCCGTCGAGATCTAAGTCTACGTTTGAGATGCTCTCAGGGCTCCCTGATTCAATGGGGTACTCCCATTGAGGGGTACCTGCTGAGGTGATGGCGTATAAGATGCCCCAGCTTCCCACGGCAATCTCGCTTAAAACTCCATCCCCGTTTAGATCGACCGAGGTCATCTTATAAACAGAGCCCGCGGGCTCAAAGGACCATATTTTGTCACCAAATACGTTAAAGGAGGTCACGTTCCGGGAGCCAATTACGAACTCGTTAACATACCCATCACCGTCGAGATCCAGGGAGAGAACCGACCCTTCGGTGGTGCCCCTCATAACCGATTTTTCCCAAAGACCCGTAAAATCAAAGCCAATCCCCTTGAACCGGCCTCCTGAATCATCGAGGAGTATGGTGGTGTCGAATTTTCCATCTTTATCAAAATCCACGGTGGCCATAGACGCGCTACCCGTAGACGAGCCAAGGGATACGTATTCTTTCTCGAACTCCTCAGTTAGCTCCTGACCATATACAACCGTAAACGGAACTAGGAAAAGTAATAGGATTAAGGATTTCTTAAGCAGCATTATATCCGCCAGTCTATTCCATGTAGTCCCTTTTTCTCTCCCAGAGGAAGTCCAGTACCCTTTCCCTAACGAAAATCAATAAAACTATCCCAACCCCTATACCGAGTAATATCTTCAAGATACCCGAATATTGCCCGAAGTCTCCAAGACCCAGGGATGGTAAGAGCCCTTTGGATGATGAAAGAACAGTCACAGCCACAGAATCAGATTCACTTGCGCCTGCGCTGTCGATTACAGTAACGGTTATCTGGTACTCGCCTGCTGGAAGATTAACAGCTATCGAGGGTGTACTGCCGAGGATTTTACCGTTCTGTGTCCACTGGTAGGAGATTATAGAACCCTCGATTTTGGAGGGGGTTGCGTTTGCCGTCAAGGTAATTATTGCCCCCTCAACGGTGGTGATATCGGGCCCGGCGTCAACGGTTACTACGCTCGGTTTTGTTGAAGTCACAGTGACCTTGATGGATTTTGATGCCGATAGGCTTCCGTCGTGAACTTCTACCAGGATTTCATGGGTACCCACAGATAATATTTTTTTAAGAGTGATTTCACGGCCCAGGATAGAATCTCCTTCGGTCCAAAGGTAAGTTGCACTCTCAGTTGGGCTAGGGCTTACAGTTGCTTCAATGGTGACTTCTGAACCCTCTGAGACGGTTTGATCCGACCCCAAGTCAATGCTCAGTTCCTGTGTTGTTGGTGTAGGTGTTGTGGTGGGTGCTGTTGTTGGTGTAGGTGTGGTGGTGGGTGCTGTTGTTGGTGTAGGTGTTGTGGTGGGTGCTGTTGTTGGTGTAGGTGTGGTGGTAACCTGCACGGAGGTCGTGGTGTCAGAGAACAATGCCTTAAGCATGTAGACGTTAAATGTCTTATCCACGATTATTGCATCATCAATC
>CBDUVV010000012.1:0-14689 GCA_965370755.1 uncultured archaeon
CTGCAGACCTGGAAAGAGTTGTGTGGGTCCAGCTCTTGTCAAAACCCAATCAAAAAAAATTTAATTAGACTCGGTTGAGAGTAATGATGGTTGATGAGACACTGCCCTCAGTGCATCCTGGTATTATGAATGTTTAGGAGCAGATGCGGAGTGGATTTAAAAAGAGGGCCGATGTGATTAGGGCGTCGCCGGAAGTGGGTTAGAACATTTGGGCGATTTCACTCGGCTTCCGTAGTTGAGTTCTGACCTCGCCCAATAGGTATTCTACAACCTTCTTGGCTTCCGATAAGTTCCTCAGCTCAGCATTCAGTTCATCGTGGGCTATTTCGAGTTCCCTAACCCTCTGAGCCCCGGTAAGTCTTGAAATGTCCTCAAGTCTCCGGGTGACGTTTCTCAAACTGGGAATGGATTTGAGGATTTCCTCATCTATCTCCGGCACGAAGCTCTCTATATCGAAATGGTCTTGGCCGATCTTGATCTCAAGGATCAAATCTTGGGTAATGGCGAAGTATTTCCGAGGCCGTCCCTTCTCTATTTTCTTGAACTGGGAGGCAATGATTCCAGCGCGGCGCATGCCCTCCAAATGCGCAATTATGGCTTTATGGCCTATATCAAGTTCCTGGGACAGCTCGGTGACATAACACGGCCTCTCAGATAAGAGCTGGAGTATCTCCCTCCGGGTCTCGTTCCCGAGCATATCGAGAATTTGCTCGAGTCTCATGCAAATTTCCCTCGAAGTTAACGTGGTAAAAAATAACATTTGGTTACTCAAAGAAATTTATAGGGGTCCGAAATATTTAATTACCTAACGTTATTAAAAATCTTTAACACGTTATTGTAGGTATAAGGAACTTAGTAAATTTTCTAATGTAGAATTGGAGGTGAATTAATGGCAGCGCAAATGGGTGGACAGCCCATATTGATATTATCTGATAAAACGCAGCGAACAAGGGGCAGAGATGCTCAGAGAATGAATATACTCGCCGCTAGAGTAATAGCGGAGAGCGTGAAGACAACCCTCGGTCCGAGGGGCATGGATAAGATGCTCGTGGACACATTGGGCGATGTTGTGGTGACCAACGATGGTGTCACTATACTCAAGGAGATGGACGTGGAGCATCCTGCGGCCAAGATGATGGTTGAGGTCGCCAAGGTCCAGGAGGACGAGGTAGGGGATGGCACCACTACTGCGGTGATAATCGCGGGGGAGCTATTGAAGAGAGCCGAAGATTTACTGGACCAGGAGGTACATCCTACCGTTGTTGCTCAGGGCTATCGTCTGGCAGCGGACTATGCTAAGAAGGTTATACGAGATATCAGTGAGGAGATTAAGCTCACGGATGACAAAACACTCAAAAAAGTAGCCATGACCGCTATGACTGGTAAAGGGGCTGAGAAGTCTAAGGAGTACTTGGCGGACATCGTGGTTAGCGCCGTGAGGGCCATAGCCGAGGATGAAGATGGTAAACTTATAATCGATACCGACAACATCCAGGTGGAGAAAAAGACCGGGGGTGGCATAGAAGACACGGAGCTTGTACAGGGAATGGTAATCGATAAAGAGCGCGTGCACCCTGGGATGCCCCGGAAGGTGGATAAGGCGAAGATAGTACTGCTTGACACGGCCATAGAAGTAGAGAAGACGGAGTTCGACGCTGAGATAAGAATAACAGATCCGAGCCAGCTTAAAGCCTTCCTCGACGAGGAGGAGAACATGCTCAAGAACATGGTGGAAAAGGTGAAGGCCAGCGGTGCCAAAGTCTTGTTCTGTCAAAAAGGCATCGACGACCTCGCACAGCACTACTTCGCCAAAGCGGGTATCTATGTTATACGGCGTGTAAAAAAGAGCGACATGGAGAAGCTTTCGAGGGCGACAGGCGCGAGCATAGTGAACAATGTAGAGGACTTGAGCGCAAAGGACCTGGGTTCAGCCGGCGTTGTGGAAGAGATGAAGATCGGCGATGACGAGATGACCTTTGTCAGGGACTGCAAGGACCCGAAGAGTGTTAGCTTGCTCATTAGAGGTGGAAGCGAACATATCGTTGACGAGGTGGAAAGAGCCATCGACGACTGTCTCGGAGTAGTACCCTCTGCCATGCAGGATAGGCAGGTAGTAGGTGGCGGAGGCGCAGCTGAGATGGAAGCTGCCAGCCGTCTCAGGGAATACGCCAAGACCGTGGGCGGAAGGGAGCAGTTGGCAATCGAAGCCTTCGCCGACTCCCTAGAAGTCGTTCCGAGGGCGCTCGCTGAGAACGCCGGTCTCGACCCCATCGACATGATAGTTGCTCTCAGGACAAAGCACCAGAAGGACGGTGCCCGTTTTGGCCTCGACATTTTCACGGGCAAGGTCAAGGACATGCTGAAAGATGGCGTAGTGGAGCCCCTTAAGGTGAAAACCCAGGCCATAGACAGCGCCAGCGAGGTAGCTGTGATGATACTACGTATAGACGATGTCATCGCGGCCAGCAAGCTGGAAGGCGGTCCTGGAGGCGGAATGCCACCGGGTGGTATGGAAGGTATGGAAGGCATGGGTGGATTCTAGGAAAAATCAGGGGGTTATTCCCCCTCTTTTTATTCTTTTGTATGTATGGACGATAATCTAACAATTTACTTCGTGGGGACTGCAGGGAGCGGCAAGACTACCCTGACATATGCATTCCAATCATGGATGAAGAATCAGGGATATGATGCCATAACAGTAAACCTAGATCCAGGTGTCGAACGCATTCCATATCCAGCTGACGTAGATGTAAGGGATTGGATAAACCTAAGCGAGGTGATGGATCGATATGGCCTTGGCCCTAATGGCGCCCAGGTGATGTGCGCAGACATGCTGGGCCTAAAGGCAGTCGAGATAAAAGAGACAATAGAAGAGTTCGAGACTGACTATGTTTTAATCGATACCCCTGGTCAGATAGAGCTTTTCGCCTACCGAGAATCCAGCAGGACGGCAATAGACATCCTCGGGAAGGAAAACTCGATCATCGCCTTTCTATTCGATCCCCATCTCTCAAAGAATCCCCTCGGCTTCGTCTCCCTCCTAATGCTCGGCGCATCTGTGCAGTTCAGGTTCTCAGTGCCCTTCGTAAATGTTCTATCTAAAGCGGATATGCTGGACGAAGAGACCATTGACAACATCATATCTTGGAGCGGTGATGTGATGGAGCTTCAAGATGCCATTCTAAAGATGGGAAATGGCATGGAGAGGGAAAGCGCTATAGAAACCTTAAGGACTCTTGAGAGGCTTGAGACATACAAGTCTCTTATCCCTGTTTCTTCCGAGACGTACCTGGGGATGGAGGACATATACAACACGGCACAACAGGTTTTCATGGGGGGCGAGGACCTGTCTAAGTGAGGGCGAGATTGAAGGTCGCCATGTTGACGGATACCTACGATAGGATGGGGTCGAACAATTTGATAACTGAGTTTCCGACAACAAAATAAAGGCTGGCTCAATTTATTTATAGTTGGCAATCATAATGAATTCTATGAGGGTGTTAAGGTCATGGAAATAGAGCTCAAAGTAGCGGAGGCCCTGCAGAACGATGTCGGAAGGGGAATAGTCCGTCTTGACACGGGAACCAGGGACAAGCTTGATATCTCGACCGGCGATATCGTAGAGATAACTGGGAAGAAGACTACGGGCGCCATAGTTTGGAGGGCCTACTCAGAAGACGAGGGCCTCGGCATAATCAGGATGGATGGCATAATAAGGCAGAATGCGGACATCTCCTTGGGCGATAAGATAAAATTGAAGAAGTCCAGCGTAAGCGACGCCAAAAAGGTAGTGCTTGCCCCTGCTCAGGCCATACGGTTTTCACCAGGATTTGGTGACTTCGTCAAACGCAGGCTGTTGGGGAGGCCCATAGCCTCGGGGGACAGGCTTGTGGTAGGTGTCTTGGGCACAACCTTGCATTTCTCCGTTATTCAGACGATACCTGCGAAGATATCCAGGATCACTGACTACACCGAGATCGTAGTAAAAGAGGAGCCATTGAAAGCCGAGAAGGGAGGCATTCCAAACATCGCGTACGAAGACATAGGTGGCCTTACAGAGGAGATAAAGAAAATAAGGGAGATGATCGAGCTCCCCATGAAGCACCCTGAGCTCTTCGATAAATTGGGGATAGAACCGCCGAAGGGTGTGCTATTACATGGACCACCCGGCACAGGTAAGACGCTGATAGCAAAGGCTGTTGCCAATGAGACCAATGCCTATTTCATACCAATAAATGGTCCAGAGATTATGAGCAAGTTCTACGGGGAGAGTGAGGAGCGTCTCCGAAGGATGTTTAAAGAGGGTGAGACCAATGCCCCCAGCATTATATTCATAGACGAACTCGATGCCATAGCCCCCAAACGGGAGGAGGTCCACGGTGAGGTGGAGAGGAGGGTTGTGGCCCAGCTCCTCGCCGTAATGGACGGCCTTAAGAGCAGGGGCAGGCTGATTGTTATAGGTGCCACCAACAGGCCCAATGCCTTGGACCCCGCGCTCCGGAGACCAGGCAGGTTTGATCGGGAAATCGTGATAGGCGTGCCCAATAGGAACGGCAGGAAAGAGATTCTTCAGATACATACAAGAGGGATGCCCATCGAGGGGGAGAAAAAGGCGCAAGAGGATTTATTGAACGAGTTAGCCGACAGCTCCCACGGGTTCGTGGGCGCCGATCTCGAAGCCCTGTGCAAAGAAGCCGCCATGGGGACGCTTCGTAAAGTCCTGCCGAAGATCGATTTGAAGAAGGAAATCATACCTCCGGACATCCTAGAAAGCCTCACGGTGACCAAGGACGATTTCATAGAGGCGCTTAAGTCCATCGAGCCGTCAGCGTTGAGGGAGGTCTTCGTGGAGATACCAAACGTGGGCTGGGAGGATGTAGGCGGCTTGGAGGATATCAAGAGGGATATCGTGGAGACCGTGGAATGGCCCATAAAACATCCCAAGGCCTTCACCAAGATGGGGATTACACCACCCAAGGGGATACTGATTTTCGGGCCACCCGGCACAGGCAAGACCCTTCTAGCTAAGGCAGCTGCAAACGAGAGCGAAGCCAATTTCATAAGCGTCAAGGGCCCCGAGATCCTGAGCAAGTGGGTGGGTGAGAGCGAAAAGGCCATTCGAGAGATCTTCAAGAAGGCCAAGCAAGCCGCACCGACCATCATATTCGTGGACGAAATCGATTCCATATCCGCCATGCGTGGATTGGAAGCCGGAAGCAGGGTAGGGGAGAGGGTGTTGAACCAGCTGTTGACCGAGATGGATGGTCTAGAAGAGCTCCACAATGTGGTGGTGATAGCCGCCACCAACAGGCCCGATCTACTCGATCCCGCGTTACTCCGGCCGGGAAGGTTCGATAAAGTGCTTTTGGTACCGGCCCCGGATGCGGAGGCTCGAAAGAAGATATTCAAGGTCCACACAAAGGACATGCCCCTGGACGAGAGCGTGAGCTTGGACAGCCTCGCGAAGCAGACCGATAACTTCGTGGGAGCGGATGTTGAGGGGTTGTGCAGAGAGGCGGCGATGCTCGCCATAAGGGAGGCCCTGAGCAACGGCGAGAATATGGATGAGAAAAAGGTGACCAGTGCTCATTTCCAGAAGAGTTTGAAGAAGGTCCGCGCTAGCATCACCCCGGAAATAATGAAGTCCTATGAGGGATTTCTCTCCAGGTTCGAGGCCAAGGAGATCGAGAAGCTGACATACATGGGCTAGAACTCCTCACTGGAGCGTTGAATTTTTCCTAGTAGTGTGATTCAATCCCAGTTGTGAACCTTCTTGTGGTGGAAGTCATAGGGCTCGATGTGTACGAGGGCCGTCTTTATTTCAGGGATTTTATTGATCATCTCTACCTGTAGCTCGTGGGCTATTTTATGCGCCTCGAGGAGGGAAAGGGTTTCGTCCACGGCAACGTGCAGGTCAACATTGAAGTATGCCCCAACCCCATGGATGCGTACTTTGTGGATCAGCTCTATCGATTCCCAACGTGTGGCGAGTTCCCGTATGCGGGACTCAAGCTCCGGTGAAGGTACGGTCCCCATCAGCTGCAGGATGTTCTCCCTGCCCACGTCGAACCCTACCTTCATGACCACGAGGGAAACCAAAAAGCCGGCTATGGGGTCCAACTGGGGAAGGCCGAGGTTTGCGCCTAAAAGGGCCCCCAACACAACTATCGACGTGTAGACATCGCTCCTATGATGATAGGCGTCGCTACGCAGGGCCGGACTCCTTATCTCACCCGCTACGCGAAATGTGTATCTGCTCATAAGCTCCTTAACAATGATGGCGAAGATCATGGCATACAACGCCAGGGGGCTGGGCACTATTGCGCGGAAGGAAACCGTCAATGAATGCCTCGCGAACTCGAAGCCCACGAGTACTAGGACTATGCTTACAATTAACCCGGCAATGGGTTCGACATCTCCGTGACCGTATGGGTGTTCCTCGTCGGGTGGTGCCCGGGAGAGTCTTATGCCAAGAAAGACCAAGGCTGATGTGAGAACGTCGGAGAACGTATGGGCCGCGTCGGCCATAACAGCCGTACTACTGGTAGCAATACCTACCAGAAACTTGAACAGGGAGAGGAAGACGTTTCCAAAGATTCCTATTAATGCTGCCCTCTCGCCTAATTCTTCTCGCTCCAGAGCCATGATAATATTACGTGGGGGATATAAAAGGGCTTTCTCTTCCTAATAAAGGACGTAAAGCAATAGATAGACCGCCGTCCCTGTGATGAAGGCGATGCTCCACATAGCCAAGGTCGAGTAGCCGAGCTTACGGTGGGTTTTATAATAATCCCTACTAGTGAAGGCCCGTGTCGCCTTCTGAACTGTGTGGGTGTATCCGTAGTACAGGGTATAACCGGCCACCACGAAGGCCAAGACAGACCCTATTCCATGGACTATCACAATGGGAAGGTAAACCGAGCGATAGACATCGCTTGGCCCCTGGAATTTCGTGCCTCCCTCAAGCATCCCCTTTGCCATGTATGTGATGACGAAGAGAAGGTTGAGGGTGAAGCCCGCGGTCATGATCTTGTAATGGCGGTTCGCGAAGTGCCGCCTGCTATTGAGCACGCCAACTACGAAGACCAGGAGGATAACTACTTCTAAAATCAACCCGATGTCGCTAAAGGTACTCGCTGAAGTGCTGAATATGCCCATATGAGTTCAACTCCTTGCTGAGAAATATTCTCAGCGGATATAATATTTTCCTAGGGCGCAAAAGGAATTAAAAAATAAAAAAGAGGGGAAGGCCCCCTCCCGGCTTTAAACGTGCTTCAGGAACTTTTCAAGCTCCCATTCGGTCACCTGCATCCTGAATTCGTCCCATTCGTCCCACTTGATCTTCATGAAGTTCTCGTAGACGTGTTTACCCAGGGCGTCCTGGATTACCTTATCCTTTTCAAGCTCCGTTAGTGCCTCAGACAAAGTGCTCGGAAGAGAGGCTATCTTTTTCTTTTTCCTCTCGGCAGCCGTCATGTGGTAAATATCGGCTTCCACCTGCTCAGGAGGCATTATCTTCTTCTTTATTCCGTCAAGGCCCGCCATGCACATGGCGGCAAAGGCCAAATAGGGATTGCAGCTTGGATCGGGGCATCTGAACTCGGCTCTCATCGCCTTCTCCATCCCAGGATGATACTCCGGGACCCTGATCAGTGCAGACCTGTTCTTGTGGGCCCACGATATATACACAGGTGCCTCATAACCTGGAACCAGACGTTTATACGAATTGACCGTCGGCGCTACTATGGCGGCCAATGCCTTTGCATGGCTGAGAAGTCCACCTATGAAGTATAACGCTGTGTCGCTCATGCCATCGCTCCTCTTCATCGAGGAGTCATAGAAAGCGTTCTTGTTCTTTTTAATGTCCCACAAGCTCTGGTGAACATGCATTCCTGAACCGTTCTCACCGAAGAGGGGTTTTGGCATAAAGGTGGTTATGTACCCCTTCAAATGTGCGATGGTCTTGGCTACCATCTTGTAAGTCAACATCCTATCTGCAGTGGTCACAAGATCGGCGTACTTGAAGTCCACCTCGTACTGCGACGGTGCCACCTCGTGATGGCTCATCTCAACGTTTACCCCAAAGTTTTCCAAAGCGAAGATCAATTCTCTCCTGACGTCTTCTGCCATGTCTAATGGATGAAGGTCAAAGTAGCCACCATGGTCAATGGGATTTGGTGTACCATCAGGTAAGGGCTCTTTATGAAATAAGAAGAATTCCAACTCTGGTCCAGCATTGTAAACGTATCCCATATCCTTTGCTTTCTCAGCCGCCTTCTGGGCAACATACCTTGGATCTCCCTCGAATCTTTTCCCGTCAGGGAAGTAGACATCGCAGATAACCCGTGCAGCTCTCTTTGGCGCGGGCCTCCATGGAAGAATCGCGAATGTGGAAAGGTCAGGTACCAAAATCATATCTGACTCGTGAATTGGCGTGTAGCCAAGAATCGACGAACCGTCAAAGCCAAGGCCATCCTCGAGGACATTCTCGAATTGTTCTACGGTAACTGCTGTGCTCTTCAACGTGCCGTTTATGTCCGTAAATTGAGCTCTAACGAATTTCACGTCTTCCTTATGAGCCTTTTTGATTAACGCCTGTTTCGCTGAATCTGAATACGGTCTTTTTACCTTACCCATAATCATTCACCTCATGACGAGAATTTGAATGGATATATAAATACTTTTCGGTTTCATTATAAGAATCATCAAAATAATATAAAAAAATTAAAAGATTCTTTATTTAGGGGGCGTTTCCCATGCGACCTAAACACTGGGTCATCTATACTTGTTGGTTATAGGCATTCTTCTTCCAGAACCGAATGCCTTGGAGGTTACTCTTATACCCGGTGGCGCCTGTTCTCGTTTGTACTCATTTTTATCCATCCGCTTTATCAGGTCCACAACGACAGATCGCTCGAAACCCATGGCAACAATCTCATCGGTAGCCATTTCGTCTTCGATATAGGCCTTCAATATGGGATCTAAAACTTTGTACGGTGGCAGATCATCAACATCTCGTTGTTCTGGTCTGAGCTCTGCGGATGGTTCTTTTTCTAGGATTCTTTTCGGTATGATATCTATCCCAACCTTTTCATTTGCGTATCTTGCCAAGGAGTAAACCATGGTCTTAGGAACGTCAGATATGGCTGCCAACCCTCCAGCCAAGTCTCCGTAAAGAGTGGTGTATCCAACCGCTATTTCCGACTTATTACCCGCTGATAAAACCAAGTAGCCGAACTTGTTGGAGAGGGCCATGAGGATGTTACCTCTTATCCTGGCCTGAAGGTTTTCTTCGGCAACACCGCTCTCAGTACCTTCGAACGCCTCAGCCAGAATCTCCTTATAAGCTTGCACCCCAGCTACGATGGGAACCACCTTAAATTCCACACCAAGATTTTTAGCGAGGGCTTCGGCGTCCTCTGCGTTCACAGCTGATGTAAATCCACTGGGCATGAAAACACCGAGGACGTTTCCCTTTCCCAGAGCTTCCACGGTTAGAGCCGCAGTTAGAGCAGAATCTATCCCACCGCTAAGCCCGATTACTACTTTTTTAAACCCATTCTTTAAGGTGTAATCCCTTATGCCAAGAACGAGGGCTCTGTAAACTTCTTCAGTGGGGTCAGATATGACTGGGGCACTTGAACTTCCAGGATCATTAAAGACAATGTCTTCTTGGAATCTCTTGCCTTGTGCGAGTATGCTGCCGTCTTTGTTTACAAAGCAACTGCCTCCATCGAATACTAGGTCGTCTTGTCCGCCCACAAGGTTACAATAGGCTATAGGCACATTGTTCTTCTTGGCTCTCGTAGCTAGTAGCTCTAGTCTTTCTTGGTTTTTACCAACATTGAATGGCGAGGCGGAGATGTTTACTATCAAATCCGCACCTGCATTGGCTTGGATATCACATAGGCCGCCGTCCACCCAGACATCCTCACAAACATTAACACCGAGCTTATTGTCCTCCAGTTCAAATAATTCGCATTTCTTCCCTTCTTTGAAATAGCGTTTTTCATCGAAGACGTCGTAGTTTGGGAGGTTCATCTTGGCTTGAGTTCCCACCAACTCGCCATCCGCAATGAGCGCTGCGGAATTAAATAGCTCTTTACCGCTTCCCTCTACGAATCCAATGATGGCGGCTATTCCCTCTGTTCTTTTTACGATCTCGTCTAATCGTTTAGAATTCTCTCTGATGAAGGAGGGCTTATGTAGTAAATCCTTAGGGGGATAACCCACCGTGGCCAGCTCAGGGAACACCACCAAGTCCGCTTTTCCTTTGGCATCCTCGATGAAGGTGAGAATTTTGGATGTATTCCCATCTAAGTCCCCTACGGTGAGGTTGGGCTGAGCCAAGGCTATTCTCATAACTATTTGTTTAATTATGAATGATTATAAGCTTACCGCGGATATGTTGACAAACCTTTATCCTGTGGGATTCTATATTTGTCGAGGTAAGGATATAGAAATTCTCCAAATTAATGTTGATTTTTTGAATGAATGCACAAGGTTAATATACTAAATGCTCTAAACGGGTGGATTGTATGAGTGAGAAGATAGACGACCTTGATATTTCAATAGTAAAGGAACTCCAGGAGGACGCCAGGAAGAGTTACAGGGAGATAGCTGACAAACTCAACGTAGCAGAGGGTACGGTATACAACCGGGTGAATAAGCTCCGGGATCTGGGGGTGATTAAGAGATTTATTCCAGATGTGGATTTCTCCAAATTAGGATACGACCTAACAGCCGTCATAGGCGTTGAAGTTGAGGGCGGACACCTCCCGGAGATCGAGGAACAAATCGCAAAGGAGCCCAACACGACTGCCGTATACGACGTAACGGGGGATTACGATGCCATTATTGTGGCCAAGTTTAAAGATCGCGAGTCATTAAACGACTTCGTTAAAAAGGCCCTTAGCATCGAACATGTGAAGCATACCTACACAATGCTCGTCTTGAACGTCATGAAAGAGCAACATGGAGTAGAACTCTAAGTTTATTTTGAACCTAAGGGAAGGCAAATAGTCATCTAAATATACTAGGGTTATCATATCAACTAGGGCGAGCATGCAATCCTGGGACGTAAACTATATTGGAAAGGTGGAACAAGGCGAGGGTACCAAGAGTTTTCGTTTTGAAAAGCCAGGGGATTGTGATTATCTACCTGGCCAATTTTTTATAATCACTATACCAAGTGGAGATAGTGAACTTGTCCATCACTTTTCTTACTCGAGTTCCCCCACGGAACCTTTCTTGGAATATACCACAAGGATGAGGGAGGGTTCTGATTTCAAAAATACCATGGATCAGATGCAAGAAGGGGCAACTGTTAAAATACAATCTCCTCTTGGCATGTTTACTGTCAAAGAAGACATGAAAAAGGTGGCCTATCTTAGCGGTGGAATAGGAGTAACGCCAGCTCGATCAACAATTCGCTGGGCCATTGACACTCATTCAGATATTGATATTTTGCTCATTTATGCGAATCGACATCTTTCCAACTTGGCGTTTAGAGAAGAATTTGATAATCTCACAAAAGAGAACATTAGAGTTGTTTATATCATCTCTCAACCCGAGGAAGATTGGGCAGGTCTCAAGGGACGCATAAACGCAGATGTAATACGTTCTACAGTGACCGATTGGAACGACAGGGACTTCTTTGTATCAGGGCCGCCGGATTTTGCCATTGCAGTTCAAAACGCACTTGTCGACGATGTAGGTTTATCTATGGATAAAGTAAACGTGGAGCAATTCACGGGCTACTAGAGATTCATCTTTCATCGATTTGCACTTGGAATAACACACTCAATTCTCATCACATATTTTGAGACTTCTTCAGAATATTCACATTTATATGAAGATTACCAAACTGTACCAAAAAGTTTTTAAAGGATATCACACTCTTTTTCTTAAAAGTTGAAGAAAATTATAAAATGAGGTGATAAATTGGTGGAGTTCAGTAGCGTGGACACGGCATGGGTGATGATCTCAGCATTCCTCGTGTTCATAATGCACCTAGGATTCGCGACCGTCGAGGCTGGCTTCACCAGGTCTAAGAATACTGGGAGTATAATAATGAAGAACATATTCACCATAGCCATGGGCGCCCTAGTCTTCTTGGTCGTCGGATTTACCATAGCCTTTTCAGAGGGCAATGCATTGTTCGGGGGTTTGGACCATCTCTTCCTGAAGGGTGTCGGCCTAGAGTTGTGGCCCGGCCTTACAATACCCAGTCTGACGTTCTTCTTGTTCCAAGCGATGTTCGCCGCAACCGCTGCCACCATTGTTTCGGGTGCTGTAGCAGAGAGAATAAAGTTCAGTGCCTATATTGTGTTCTCCGTGGTCCTCGTGGGTTTATTGTATCCAACAGTGGCCCACTGGATCTGGGGTGGTGGTTGGCTCGGTGGTATGGAAACTCCATTCCTAGACTTCGCAGGTTCGACAGTGGTACATTCAGTTGGGGCATGGGCGGCCCTGGCAGCCGTTATAATCCTTGGTCCGAGAATAGGGAAATTCAATGCAGATGGCACCCCCAACGCCATACCGGGCCACAGCATCGCGATGGCGGCGATAGGCGGGCTCTTGTTGTGGTTTGGCTGGTTCGGTTTTAACCCTGGTAGCGAACTCGCAATGAACGCAAATGTGGCTTTGATCGCAACCACTACGAATACAGCGGCTGCCGCCGGTGCTATAGCAGCCATAGGGTTGACATGGCTGCGTTACGGAAAACCTGATGTGGGCATGACGATAAACGGGTTCCTGGCAGGCCTAGTGGCCATCACCGCTGGCTGCGCCTTCGTAACACCCCTTTGGGCCCTAGTTATAGGCATCCTTGCGGGCAGTATAGTCGTATACGCTGTCGATATCCTTGAGCGAATCGGGAAGCTAGATGATCCTGTCGGCGCCATATCCGTGCACGGGGTATGCGGCGTCTTCGGTACTCTCAGCGTCGGTCTCTTCGCCAGCGAGAATGGACTAATAACCACGGGTCAGATCAGCCAACTTATCTCTCAGATCATAGGGATAGTGGCGGTGTTCATATTCGTCTTCCCGGCAGCATTATTAATATTCAAAGCGGTGGATATACTAGTAGGCGCTAGGGTTGGCGAAAGGGAAGAGATCGAGGGTCTCGACGCGACAGAATTCGGAATGTCTGCATACCCAGAGTTCGTTGGTACTGGGATACGAAATGGGAGGTAGAGCAATGAGGAAGATAGAATCTATCATAAGAAGAGAAAAACTGGAAAGCGTGAGGATGGCGCTCGACGAGAAAGGATTTGTGGGCATGACCGTGATCGAAGTCAAAGGACGAGGCAGACAGAAGGGGATCGTTCAGCGATGGCGCGGTAGGGAGTATCGTGTCGAACTCCTACCCAAGGTTAAGCTCGAGATCGTTGTCGACGATGCTGATGTGGAAACCGTGCTTAAGACGATAGTGGAAGAAGCCAAAACCGGAGAGGTTGGCGACGGCAAGATCTTCATCTCATCTGTCGAAGAAGTTATTAGGGTGCGAACCGGTGAGCGGGGAGAAAAAGCGATATAATAAATCGTCCCTTGTTTCCTATGATGATCGATGCTCACAACCACATGGGAGGCCCCGACAAGGGCGATGGATACAAGCAGTCGCCGGACGAGATAGTTGCCCGGATGGATGCTGCTGGTGTTGACCGAGCAGTGGTATTCCCCTTCAACGAAGTAAATCCAGGGGAGTCCTTTTCTAAGGCAAATGATCGAATAGCCGAGGGGGTTAAGAAATATCCAGATCGGCTTATAGGCTTCTGCAGGATTGATCCAAACCTTGGGGAAAGAGCCATAGAGGAAATGAAGCGCTCTGTGATGAATCTAGGGTTGAAAGGAGTCAAGCTTCACCCCACTGGACAGAAATTTGAAATCACGGATAAGAGGGTGGTGGAAATTGTTAGGGAAGCGTCAACATTGAACGCCCCTATGGTCTTCGATACAGGTAAAAAGGAATCCAGGCCATGGATGGTAGAAGAACTCGCCAGAAAAGTTCCCGAGGGTACAATCATTATGGCTCACTTGAGGGGGGAGAATTCAATTGATGTAGCTCGAGATAATGAGAACGTCTACCAGGGCACAACCAAGGCATTCGATCTGGAGAAGGTAAAAGAAGCGCTCCAGGTCCTCGGTCCGGAGAAGCTCATTGCTGGATCGGATTCCCCGTACGCTGATATGAAGGCAGCCTTCGACATCTTCGAGTTCGCATCCAATGCAGAGAAAAGGCTCATATTTGGTGGAAACATAGAGAGGGTTCTAGGGTTGTAATGTTGTCCTTTTCCGACTTAGTCGATTCCCTTGATTCGGCGCTGAGAAAAGCAGTGTCAAAATGCGCTAATGGCAACGAAAACTTAGGCGTTTTATTCTCCGGCGGCCTTGACAGCTCCCTTATAGTCAAATTTTGCGAGGAACTGAACTTAGATGTGAAACTATACTCGGTGGCCATGGAGGGATCATTTGATTACAACCACCTTGATGACTCTGCGGGATTCTTCGAATACGACTTCGCGTTGAAGACCATTGAGAATCAAGAGATCATAGATTATGCAAGGAAGGTAATAGCGGCAGTAAACAGCCGCAGTCCGCTGGACGTTTCCAATGGTATCCCAATGTACGCTGCATGCGAGGAGGCAAAGAAGGGAGGTTGTGATGCAGTACTCGTGGGTCAGGGGGC
>CBDUVV010000013.1:0-14679 GCA_965370755.1 uncultured archaeon
GGACATCACCGAGCGCAAAAAAAGTGATGAAGCACTACGGGAATCAGAGGAAAAATTCAGGAGTCTTGCCGAAAAGTCTCCGAACATGATTTTTATCAACAAGAAGGGCAGGATCATATATGCCAATGAGAAATGCGAAGAACTCATGGGGTTCAAAAGAGAAGAGCTTTACTCCCCAGATTTCAACTTTCTTTCTTTGATTGCTCCAGAGTCCATAGATACAGTAAAAGCCAATTACGGCAAGCATATGAAGGGCGAAGATGTCCCCCCTTATGAATATTCTATTCTATCCAAAAGCGGTAAAAAAATCGATGGAATACATACAACAAGACTGATAAAATACGAAGGTGAGACCGCCATCCTTGGGATAGTAACCGACATCACCGAGCGCAAGCAGATGGAGGAGAAGCTTCGGGAAAGCGAGGAGCAATACCGAAGGATCTTTGAACATTCCCCCGTGGGCATTTTGCACTATGATAAAAATGGAGTTGTTACAGAGTGTAATGAATATTTTGCAAGAAGTTTAGGCGCACCGAGGGAGAAGATCATTGGATTTGATATGCTATTGTCCTTGAAAAACAAGGAAGTTAAAGCCGCTGTAAAAGCCACCTTATACGGAAAACCTGGGCATTACGAAGGAGAATACCTCTCTGTAACCGGGGGTAAACTCATGATAACAAAAGCAGATTTTAGCCCCATCACATCAGAAGACGGATCCCTCATAGGTGGCGTCGCCATTGCCGAGGACATCACCCAGCGCAAACAGGCTGACGAGGAATTGGAGCGTCATCGGTATCATCTAGAGGACCTAGTAAAAGAACGCACAACCGATCTAACAAAGGCCAATGAACTACTTCAACTGGAAATCAACGAGCGAAGAATCGCCGAGAAGGCACAACGAGAAAGCGAAGAGAGATTCCGATTGCTCACTGAGGGTTCATTGGTTGGTGTTTATATCATCCAAGGTGGTAAGTTCCGCTACGTCAATCCTTCGCTAGCGAAAACCTTCGGTTACACTCCCGATGAACTTATGGACAAGCTGGGGCCCATAGATCTTACCCATCCTAATGACCAATCTGTAGTTGCTGAGCAGTTCCAACGACGTTTGGACGGAGAATTGAAGTCGTCACATTTCACATTTCGTGGCTTGCGCATTGAGGGTGGTGCCGTTCACTGTGAGGTGTTTGGACGTCGTATTGACTATCAGGGCCATCCGGCCATCATTGGTACTATGATGGATATATCCGAGCGCAAGATCGCTGAATTAGAAATGCGGAGGCGGCTAATGAAGTTCAGGCTTGAGGATGGAACGCTCTACATGGTTGAAGAGTCCGACCAGACTTTGTCCTTAGAGGCCTTCAAGGAGCTCCTCGGAGTGGGATATCGTGGACTTATTATCTCAAGGACACCTGAAGCAGAATTTAAAAAACACGTCGAAGATGAACTTCAGTTTCTGTGGCTCGCTGAGAAAGGGGGAAAGAAAGCTCTGCCTCCAAAAGTTGTGGAGATTGAGGTTAGAATTGAGAAGCTGTCTGGGAGAATAGCTGTCCTTATTGATAGGCTTGATTACCTGATTTTCAAAAACGGCTTCAAGAAGACCCTAAGCTTTGTACAGAGCCTGAGAGAACACGCATCCCTTAAGGAATTGATAATTATTTTGTCCATCGACCCCTCCACACTGAGTAAACGGGAACTCAGGCTTTTAGAGAAGGAGACTTCAGAAATTGAACCGATGCATAGAGAGATTCCAAAGGACCTGCACGAAGTTCTAAGATTTGTTTACCACCAAAACCTCGTAGGTGTGAAGCCTACTTATACTGATGTCAGACTTGAAATGGGTGTAAGCAAGCCTACGGTGAGGAAGAAAATAAGGCAACTCAGTTCCATTGGCTATATAATGGAAACCAAAAAGGGAATGTACAAAGTAGTGGAGCTAACAGACAAAGGAAAAAGTTTGTTTTCGAGGTAGTCTTTTGCAATTTTCACGGTTTGCACTAGTTTCACTACTTTCCCTACTTTTTGCACAACCTTTATGTGTAAGGAAACGTATATATTGAGTTGGAGAAGGCGGTCTATGGGTTCAGGAGAAGGGTGCCTATGGGGAGGTTTTTTTTATAAGCATATTGAAAATTGGGTATTTTATTACACGCGTGTAGGAAAACTGAGGTGAATGTATGATGGGCGAATATGGCTCTCAAGGGCTCGAGATGGGAATCAAACGAGTGGGAGAAATAATGAGTAGAGACGTTGAGACTATCTCAACGGAAGCATATGTCATCGAGGTTATCAAGAGGATGTTCGATAAAAAAGTAGGAAGCGTGTTGGTCGTAGAGGACGAGAAACCGCTGGGCATAATCTCAGAGCGTGACCTGGTAAATAAGCTGTATATAAGAGGGGATAACCCTGTGAGCGTGAAGGTTACAGACATTATGACCCGTGACCCGGTTACCGTCCCACCGGATGAAAGCATCCTGGCTGCCGCAACCCTGATGCAAGAGGGGGGATTTAGGAGGCTGCCCGTTGTAGAACAGGACAAGCTAGTAGGATTTTTAACGCAAGCTGACCTGCTAAAAGCCTTGGTTTCAAGAGTATCCATGCTCGAGTAATATTGATAACTTTCCAACCGCTCTGCAATTTCGTAATTTTTAATAATCGACTTAGCATCTTAAATTCTTAACAGAATAGGATCTAAGACTCGTTTGAACTCTACAATATGTTCAGCCAGAATCTCGTGAGATAAGCGAAGCCCACTCCCACAAGCAAACCTGCACCAAATAATGCCCATTGATTGTCGAACTTGGTCACGACCCTTAAAAATAAGAGTGCAGCTACTAAGAAGGCAACAGTAAGAAAGATGAACTCGTGTTTCTTTTCCTCCAGGTCAACTTTAACGATCTTTTCCCTCCCTTCAAGTTCCATCTCCAAGTCTCGTATCTTGGCCTCGTAGCCCATGAGCTCATCGAGCCTGGGCTTGAAACGCTCATAGAACTCCCCCCACCCTTCCATCTCCCCGTTCATCCTCTTGGTTTCCGCCGCCGCCTCTTTACCTAATTTAGCCTTCAATCACTCTTCCTCCGAATCGTCTTCCTCCCTTATCACTTTGGCTTTAGCGACAACCTTGTCCCCCTTTACAAGCTTCATCAATGTTACCCCTTGGGTGTTCCTTCCCACTGTGGATATCCCATTCACCGGGAGCCTTATCACGACTCCATTGGCAGAGGTCAGCAAGAGCTCGTCTTCATCCGACACCTCCTCTATGCCTATGACAGGGCCGTTCCTGACGCTGGGTATTATGTTGATCACGCCTTTACCACCCCTCCTCTGCAACGGATAGTCCTCTAGCTTCGTCCGCTTTCCGAAGCCGTTCTCCGTGACGGCGAGCAAAGCCAAGTTCTCCCGCATCACTACCATCCCTATGACCTCGTCCTTCTTCCTAAGGAATATACCCCGCACACCCTGGGTGCTCCTTCCCCGGGACCTTGAATCCTTCTCGGAAAAACGAATGGCCTTACCGAACCTCGTCGCAAGTATTATGTCCCTCGTGCCGTCTGTCATCTCAACCCGGACCAGCTCGTCGTCTTCCTTGAGCTTTACGGCTATTATCCCGGTCTTTCTAGGATTGCTGTAGGCTGAAAGGGGAGTCTTCTTGACCATCCCGAGCTTCGTCGCCATGAAAAGGAACCTTTTATCGTCGAACTCCTTAACCGGGATGCTGGCGGTGACCTTCTCATCCTGAGCCAGGGGGAGGATGTTTACTATGGCCTTGCCCTTGGAGTACCTGCCAGCCATGGGCATCATGTAGACCTTGACCCAATAGACCTTCCCCTTGTTGGTAAAGAACAGCACGTAGTCGTGGGTTGAGGCGACGAAGATGTCGGATACTATGTCCTCTTCCTTGGTCTCCATGCCTATGATGCCCTTACCCCCACGCCTCTGTTTTCTATAGGTGTCCACGGGCAGCCTCTTAACGTAGCCGCTTTTCGTTATTGTGACCATCATGTCCTCCACGGCTATGAGGTCTTCCACCGAAAGCTCAGCCTCCGCCTCAATTATCTGGGTCCTCCTCTCGTCGGCATACTTATCTCTTATCTCCAGGAGCTCCTCTTTGATTATACCACGGACCTTCTCCTCGCTTGCGAGGACCTCCTTTAGCCATTTAATCTGCTTTTCTAGCTCCGCGTGCTCCTTTTCTATCTTCTCCCCTTCAAGGGCCGTCAAGCGCTGGAGCCTCATGTCCAAGATGGCCTGAGCCTGAATTATAGATAAATCGAACTTCGAGGTCAAGGCCTGCCTGGCCGCCTCAGCGTCTCTGGATGACTTTATGGCCTTTATCACCCTATCGATGTCCCCTAGCGCCACCATGAGGCCCTCTAAAATGTGGGCCCTCTCCTCCGCCTTTTTCAGCTCGTACCTGCTCCGCCTAGTTACGACATCCTTCCTGTGCTTTAGGTACTCCTCCAATGTCTCCTTGAGGCCGAGCACCTTGGGCTCACCGTCAACGAGGGAGAGGTTTATGATACCGAAGGTGTTCTCCATCTGGGTGTGCTTGTAGAGATGGTTTAGTACAATCTCAGGCACGGCGTTGGTCTTGAGTTCTATTACTATGCGCATGCCATCCCTGTCGCTCTCATCCCGGAGGTCATGGACGCCCTCAAGCTTCTTCTCCCTGACCAGAGTAGCGATGTTTTCGATAAGCTTGGACTTGTTGACCATATAGGGGATTTCTGCGACTACAATGGCGGTCCTATTCTTCACCTCCTCGAAGGTGGCCCTCGCCCGAATCTTCACCGAGCCACGTCCCGTGGAATATGCATCCCATATTCCTTTGGTGCCATAGATGATTGCCCCGGTGGGAAAGTCAGGACCTTGAACAGACCCCATGAGTTCTGCCACCCCAGCGTTCGGATTATCTATAAGCATAACTGACGCATCCACTATCTCACCCAGGTTGTGGGGAGGGATATTCGTCGCCATCCCCACCGCAATACCGGTAGAGCCATTGAGCAAAAGATTAGGGAGCTTGGCTGGTAGCACAGTGGGCTCCATGAGGGACTCGTCGAAGTTAGGGATGAAATTCACGGTCTCCTTTTCTATGTCACCGAGGTTCTCCTCAGCTATGCGGTCCAGCCTCACCTCTGTATAACGCATCGCAGCTGCAGAGTCCCCGTCCACGCTGCCGAAGTTCCCCTGCCCATCTATTAGGGGATAGCGCATTGAAAAGTTCTGGACCATTCTCACGAGAGCGTCGTAAACGGCGGTATCGCCGTGTGGGTGGTATTTACCTAGGACCTCACCAACTATCCTAGCGCTCTTCTTGAAAGGCTTGCTATGAGTCATCCCAAGCTCGTGCATGGCAAAGAGAATGCGCCTGTGAACCGGTTTTAGGCCGTCGCGGACGTCGGGCAGCGCCCGGCCCACGATGACGCTCATGGCATAATCTATGTAGGACTTCTTCATCTCGTCCTCGATCTTCACGGGGACGATTATCTCTCCAGTTCCAGAGCTGTCAGCTTCCATGGTTCCAAAAACTCGATTATTTCATGATTTAATAAATGAAAGGATATTACACGTCCAGCACTCGGACCTCCTTGGCGTGCACCTCAATGAATTCCCTTCGGGGCTCTACTTTGTCGCCCATCAATATCGTGAACATCTCATCGGCCTTAATGGCGTCCTCTATGGTGACTCTTAGCAGGGTTCTAGTTTCTGGATCCATGGTGGTCTCCCAGAGCTGATGAGGATTCATCTCTCCCAGGCCTTTGTAGCGCTGCACTGTCATGCCACTCTTACCCTGAGCGATGAGAACGTCAATCAACTCGGCTCCCGAGTTAACCCTAACGAGGGTAGAGTCGTTCTTCTTTATGGCCACTGGAAAGATGTCGGCAACCCCTATTTTGCCATAGATGTTGCTCAAGCTCCTGAACTCACCGTGGGAGAGCAACCGGGTCTTGAGGGTTTCATCGATAACCGTGCGAGTACCGTTCACAGTCACAGTGATGGTGAAAGGTGGACTCTCACCGCTCAATTCCATTCCCGCCACACCCGAGACGTTTTCCTTTATCCAGGATGTGAATTTTTCTAGCTTGGTCTTGTCGCCGAAATCAAGGTACGCCGCAAGGTCCTCTTTTCTCACAAGCACATCGAGGAGCCACGAGGGATAACCCGTCTTCTTCACCCTGTCGAAGAAATGTTTATACAGGCCCAGCTTGTTCAAGAGCTCCTTCAGCTCATCACTTTCCAACACCGCACCCGTTTTTTCAACCTGAAAGTCTAAGCCCTTAATTCCCAACTCGAGGGCTCGCCGCTCCATCTCTTCATCGTCATAGGCATAATGCTCCGCCTTGCCTTTTTTGATTTTGTATAGTGGAGGCTGGGCTATGTAGACATAGCCAGCTTGGATGATGGACTCCATGTAGCGATAGAAGAATGTGAGAAGAAGCGTCCGTATATGGGCTCCATCGACATCTGCGTCGGTCATTATTATTATCTTATGGTATCTGGTGCTCTCGATATCGAAGTCCTCCTCAATGCCGGTGCCCAAGGCGGTGATTATGGCCCTAATCTCAGCATTCTCAAGGACCTTGTCAAGCCTGGACTTCTCGACGTTCAGAATCTTCCCCCTCAGGGGTAAGATGGCTTGGAACGCCCTGTCTCGTCCCTGTTTGGCGCTACCACCCGCAGAATCGCCCTCCACAATGTACAGCTCGGTCTTTGAAGGATCCCTCTCCGAGCAGTCGGCTAATTTTCCTGGGAGTGCGCTCGTCTCCAGGGCACTCTTCCTACGCACAAGCTCCCGTGCCTTTCTTGCGGCCTCCCTTGCACGCATGGCCATCAAGGCCTTCTCTATTATCTTCTTAGCTACGGCGGGATTCTCCTCGAGAAACTCCCCGAGACCGCCGCCCACGAGGGACTCTACTATACCCTTGATCTCGCTGTTTCCAAGTTTTGTCTTGGTTTGGCCTTCGAATTGAGGCTCAGGGAGCCTAACGCTGATGATGGCAGTGAGTCCCTCCCTAGCATCATCTCCGGAAAGGGATTCCCCCTCCTTATAGATCTTGTTGCTCTTGCCGTAGTCATTAACGGACCTGGTAAGAGCTGATTTGAACCCGGCCACGTGGGTTCCACCTTCACGTGTGTTTATACTATTGGCGAAGGCGTAGGTGTTCTCAGCGAAACCATCGTTGTACTGCATGGCCACCTCCAGCTGCACGCTGTCAGTGGACTTCTCGAAATATATTGGCGCCTCATGAAGCACGGTCTTGTTCTTGTTCAGGTACTGGACGTACGACTGTATCCCCTCCGGGTAGTGGTAGGTCTTTTCTTTTTCCGTTCGCTCGTCCTTGTATGTAATGTGGATTCCTTTGTTGAGGAAAGCCAACTCCCGAAAACGATCAGCAAGGGTCTCACTGTTGAACTCCACTATGTCGAAGATGGTGGAATCTGGTTTGAAGGTGACTTTCGTACCGCTCTCCTCGGACTCGCCCCTAACTTCAAGGGGCGTTACGGTCTTGCCGTACTCGTAGCGTTGATGATAGAGCTTCCCATCTCTTCTCACCTCCACCTCAAGCCACTCCGAAAGGGCGTTGACAACGCTTACACCGACACCATGTAGGCCACCTGAAATCCTGTAGACCTTGTGGCTGAACTTGCCCCCTGCGTGGAGCATTGTCATGGCAACCTCCACACCAGGCTTCTTGTACTTGGGATGCTTGTCCACGGGGATGCCCCTACCGTCGTCCTGGACGGTCACGCTGTTGTCATTGTGAAGAGTGACCCAGACGTTCTTACAAAAACCGGCTAGGGCCTCGTCGATGGAATTGTCAATAACCTCGTATACTATGTGATGGAGACCGGTCTCAGCTGTGCTCCCAATATACATACTTGGGCGTTTTCTGACGGCCTCTAGACCCTCTAATACCTCTATATCTTTTGCATCGTATTCGTCAGTCATTCTATGTTCCTCAAAAAACTCGCTTCCTAAACAAATTTCTGGTCCCGGTAGAATATCTCTTATGGTAGTAGTCCAATCTACCATATAAATGTTGTCTTTTTTAGGCCATAATTGGGCATATTATGGGGCAAAATTAAAGACATAATAAGGGCTAGCTGATGCCCAACTTGATGCCCAACTATTTGAATCGTTGCGAAAGCCCCTAGGACTATGTGGATTATGGTGATTCTTGTTAAGAATATCTGGGTTTATTGGGGTAAAGGAGACATGGATTTTTGCACCACCCCAAGTGCTCTTACCTCCTTTTGTCTCCTTTACCCACCATTATTTTCCAAGCCATATCACGAGCCCCGATAATTAAAGGAGTATCTATCCCAAAGTTTTATTGCAACAACATTCTAACTACAATCGATGCTGACCTGGGTCGAGAAATATAGGCCTCAGAAAGTTCGCGAAGTAGCGGGCAACTCCAAATCGATAGAATCCATTGTAGGATGGATAAACGCCTGGAAGACGGGCATCCCCAAAAAGAGAGGAATACTGCTTCACGGACCGGCTGGCGTGGGGAAAACTTCCGTAGCCTATGCTATCGCTAACGAGTTGGGCTACGACCGTATCGAGCTAAATGCCTCGAACGCTCGCACCCAGGATGTCATAAAGAAGATCGTTGGATCCGCCTCTACATTGACGACCCTCAATCCTTTGCAGGATAGGAAGATAATCATAATAGACGAGGTGGATGGGATCCACGGAAAAGCAGAGTACGGGGGGCTCAAGGCCCTTATGCAGGCCATCCGGAAAACGAAGCAACCCATTATCCTTATTGCCAACGACCCTTGGAAGCTTTCAAGGGATTTCAGGAATCTAGTGCAAATGGTCAAGTTCGACAGACTCGACCAGAGAATCGTAATAGGAGTGCTCAAGGAGATTTGCACCCACGAGGGTATTCGGACTGATGAGAAGGTACTGAAGATAGTTGCAACTAACTCCAATGGGGACCTGCGAAGTGCCGTAAACGACCTTCAGGCCCTTGGCGAAGGCAAGGATAACATCGCCATCTCCGATATTGATCTTCTTAGCATGCGGGACAGCGAACTCCAAATCTTCGACGTCCTGCGGAGGATACTAAAGACAAGGGACTGTGACCGCGCGCGGGAGGCTGTGTGGGACTCCGGCGAGAACCCGGACACTATACTAAAATGGTTATCCGAGAACCTGCCGATTGAGTACGGCGACAGTCGCGACCTAGCCGAGGCCTTCAACTACATTTCTAGATCCGACATCTTCATGGGAAGGATCATCAAGCGGCAGGACTGGGGCCTGTTGAGCTATGCTGTTGATCTAATGTCGGCCGGTGTAGCCACGTCCAAGAAGCACCACTATGGGGGTTTTACGCCATACAAATACCCCGAGACCTTCGCCCTTTACGCACGAAAGAGGCAGGAGCGGGGTCTCCTCGACAGCGCAGCCGTCAAGATCGCGGAGAAGATCCACTGCTCAAAAAAAGAGGCGAAGGCGGAGTACTTCCCCGTGCTGCGGGTTATAATGGAAAATGTGGAGATGGGCTCAAGAATTGCATCCGAGCTTGAGTTCACTATAGACGAGGTCCAGTATTTCGTTGGCGAGAGGAAAGCCAAACACATCCACGACAGTGCGGAGTTGATAACCACAGAGAGGATAAGGAGCCAGACCCACAAGGACGCGGGCAAACAATCTTCCCTCTTCGAGTTCGAAGCCAAGGGCTAAGATCAGTAATCTGACCAATCGTATCCCGTCAATATTCTCTCCACGTAGTCATCGACGTTTTCCTTGAGCAAGCCCAGCTCAACGAGGCATTCTCCCTGGGCTTTTATCGCCAGCATCTCCAACTCGATGTACAATTCCGGAACCTTGTCTGGGAGCTTGATGATGCCCTTGCTCTCGAGATACAGCGTCTCAACGTGGACCGACTCGTGCACGAGGTCGCATGCTAGCTCCCCCACGCTACTATGTTTAGTATCGATTCCTACGTAAATCATCCCGTCCCGCGTAAAGATTTTATCTCCTTTGCCTAAGCTTATCCCTTTACCCCCAGCAACCTCGGAAACATAGACATAATCCTGATATCTTCGCTTTTTCAAGAGCTCCGATGCCTCCCTTATTTTGCCTGTGAGTTCCGAATGCCCGTTGTCCATAATGCGTGGTTCACTGTTACTACCCCCACCCTTGTATCTTCTTAAGTCATGAACCACCTCTTCTGCAGGTCTTGGTAATTCACCGTACAGATCAATGAAAGGTCGCTGCACCAACTTCAGTTCCGATTGGGTGCTATCATCGTTTGCGTTTAAACATCCAGGAAGCAAGGCCGCGGCTATTGTAAATCCACTTAATTTCAAAAAATTCCTTCTTGTAATATGGACGTTGCCTTCTAAATCCCTCATGATTACTGGCTACGCTCCGATGTTCTTCTGGGAGTTGAACATATCAATGATTTCACCTACGGTGTTGGCATCCTCGGCTCTCTTATCCATGCGAATCTCTCCCTGGGCTCTGGGGAATCTTAAGGCATAGCCGCTTTCTGTCTCGGTTTTACCGGCAGTGTGCATGGGAGAGCGGGTTATCTCGTCGGCTGTTACCGTTATCACATACCTAGGCTCAACCCAGACATCGGGCTCCAAAAGGGAGTCCACCCTCGCGGGTTTGTGCTCTAAGGCTAGCTCATCCAATGTCTCCCTAAGCTTCACCCATCCCTCCTCCGTAAAACCCGAGCCGACCTTGGAGACGGTCTTGAACACATCCTTATCGTAATCATATATGGCGGCCAACACGGCCCCTATGCCGAACTTAGCCCTAAGCCCCTTTCCTCTGAAGTAGCCCACTATGCAGACATCAATTGTATCGGCGAGCTCGCCCCTGTAGCTTCGTTTTAGCTTGATCCAATCGTAGTTCCTGGCCCCAGCAGAGTAGTGGGCGTCCAAACGCTTGGCAACTATACCCTCTAGGCCCCTCTCGATCTCCTCCTCGAAGTACTTCTTGACCTCGACTGGGTCTTCGGTTATAATCATGTCCGATGGCGTAATGTCCTTGTTGGATATGAGTTCCTCCAGCGTATTCCGCCTCTCCTGGAAAGGTTTCTCAGTGAAGTCAACACCGTCCAGATATAGAAGGTCGAAAGCAAATAGCTTCAAGGGATATTCCTTAGCCATCTCTTCCACCCTGTGCTTCCTCTTCCTCTGCACCGTTACCTGAAAAGGAAGGAGCTCTCCAGTGCTCTCGTTGTAGGCCAGTGCCTCGCCCTCGAAGATGGCGGTCTCAGCATCAAGGCTTCTTGCAGCCTCCACGATTTCAGGGAACATTGGCGTTGTCCTCTCCAGGTTTCGAGAGAACGTCTCAATATCATCGCCATTCTTGTGGACCTGGGTGCGAAAGCCATCGTATTTCGCCTCCACCGCACACCTGCCTATTTTTTTTATTATCTCCTCCGAGGAGGGAAGCCTCTCGCATAGGGCCATCCTGATGGGGTATCCCACCTGCACCTTTATCCCGCGTACGCCGTCTTCTCCCACCCTGAAAAGCTTCTCAGCAACGTAGCCTAAGTCCGAGCATAGATTATATGCCCGCTCAAGTTCGGGCCTAAATCCCCGGTCCATCTTAGCTATACATAGTCCCTCCATCATCGTTGGATCCCCCACTCCCAAACGCAACCTGCCTATTACGAAGCGCGCTATGTACCTCCGCTCATTCGGCGATGCTTTGGATAGTAGTTCTGCAAGGGAATTTGTCTTCACTTCCACACTCCCCGCGCCCCTTGCCTTTGCAATTTCCATCAAGTAAGCATAGACTTCCCTTACATCCAGGCCCTCGCCTTGGACATCCACCAGCTTTTCGGCGGATAATCCAAGATCCCCAACCTCTTTGTAATCCTTCTCCACCTCCTCGATGCTCTTGCCTGATGCCATGGAAATGGCCCTGGCGAGGAGTTTTACGCTCATCCCCATATCAACGCCCTTGAAGGCCGGGAGGAGTTGCCCCTGAAGAAGGTATATCACCTCAGCAATCTCTGCGGCTGAGGATTCCCTGAATACGTCTGCCAATATATCGAACATCTCAAGGCGCTTGGTGGTTGCGTCTAAACGCTCGAAGCCCTCAGCCAAAGCGGAGAATTTCATGGAAAACAATCTCTATCGTAGGTATTTATCTTTCTCGGTACCTTGTAGAAATCTCCTAATAATTGTTGTTTTCCTAGACTAAAAACGTCTAATAGTGCCGGGAGGCGGGCTTGTTGCTAAAAGTACCATGCCAGACCATAAAAGGACAAATGTGAAGTAAGGGACTCTGTCTCTTTATTACCGGTAAATTTTAGTCTATTTGGGACCGTAACTATTTTGTGAATAATCTAATCCCTTCTTCTGTAAGTTCTACGCCTTTTCAGTTTCTTCAAATTGAATTCTTATCGTTGAATCTATAATATTCCTGGGTAGAATCTAATCTCTTTTTCATCGATTTCGTCAGAAACGTATACATAAGTATCATTGTTGAAGTTGTGGAAAGAGAGATGATCTTTATTGGTTCACTAAAAACATAAAGACTCCACAAAGAAAGTATTTCAGCTATTCTCTCAAAAGACGTGAAGAAAGCATAAAAGATGACAGAAATGGACATTGCAGATACTTGCGGAATAAACGTTTGATGTTTTAAGTATTCCTCTTTTAGAATCTTGATTATGATAATCATAATATAAGGAATTAATATCAGGTTCATTAGATACAAAATAATTACAATTATATTACCAGCAGGTGTACTCGCAAAGTTAGCGAATAAAAAATTTAAAAGTAAAAAAGTAACCGTTAATAAAACTATTTTTGGAAAAAGAATGGGTTCAATCTTTTGCTCTAGGTGATTTGTGATTCCTCTATAAAAAAAATATACAGCAATAGGGGCTGCAGACAAATGTAAATAGTGGAAAAAATAAGACATAAGCAAGCTTGAGGAATTTTCAAAGGCTACTCCTAGGCCGATTAGTCCTGAAAAAAATATTCCTGTTGCTGTAGACTGCCAACCCAGTAGTCCTGGTTCAGGCGTAATACTTAATGTTAAACCTTTTGAGACGGGACTCCGAATTAAGAACAACATGGTTTTATCTTTCGTTAAAGCGAGGTAATTCCCGCTTATAGTCAATCTAGCCCCATAGCTAGCATGAGCTACTAAAATAGCTATCGCGCTTGATATAACTAAAAAAAGTCCTAAGGATAGATCCAGATACTTTAGATGTACTATATCTGCCGTTAGATTGTTTGAAAGCACTAAATTTTCAAGGTTCAAAACAGAACATCCCCATTATCTCCGTCTGAGACTATATTCTCCACTAACATAATATAATACTTTTTAAAAAGAAAATTTTACACAGCTTATATCTTCAGGATTTTAGGAAAAAGGCACGTAATAGATGAACGTGATTAAACAAGCGCTCCATTGTCGTGGGCTTTGCTCATAAAACATACTTTTGCTCGTAAAAACTCCCTTGGGAATATTAGTTCAGGAGCCAAGACTATCGTATAGAAAAATAATACTCAAACAACCTATATTATTTAATAAATTAAAATATAGCTATTAAAGTATATGAAAGAGAAGTTACCGCTGCAGGCAGAACATTTTCAATTGATCTTAGAGGGTATATCAGACATCATCATAGTATTGAATATCAATGGGAACATAGTCTATAAAAGCCCCTCACTAGAAAAGGCACTTGGATATAAAACGGACCACTTTATGGGGACTAATATTCTAGAATTCATTTATCCTGACGATGGACCGGAACTTATTAGCTCCATCAATAGCGCGCTACAAAATCTGGGGGTAGTCAAATCTACAAACTCCCGCTTTAGACATAGTGACGGTTCCTGGGACCAATTTGAAATCTTAATTAGAGGTTTCGAGCATAGCTCCAATAAGAAATACATTGTCATGGATTGCCACGATATAACAGATTCTCTGCATATGAGAGAAGAAATCAATAAATTTTCTGAAAAAATAGAAAAGAAAGTATCTGAAGGTGGAAAAGAGTGGGAAGCTACATTCGACGCTATACCCGATCTTATATCTATCCACGATCTAGATTTTCGCATCAAAAAAGCTAACAGGGCGTTTTACGAAAAATTTGGTATTGATAAAAAAGATGTTATTTATAGACGCTGCTACGAAATATTTCACGATAAAACTAATCCCTGGAAAAGTTGCCCTTTTACTAAGACGTTAGAAACTGGGAAAACGTCTATTCAGGAAGTTGAAGACCCACATCTAGGAGGCGTTTATTCTATTTCAACCTCACCTATTTTCCACGAAGGAGCCATAATAGGCGTAATTCATGTAGCTCGTGATATCACCAAGTACAAGCGTATAGAAAAAGAACTAAATGATTCAATGGAGGCGGTGGAGGTTAGAAAACGGGTAATTAAGAAGCACTTAAAGGAGGAACAAGAACTAAAGAAGTTAATAGAAAAGTTGAAAATGGAAATATGGAAGTTAAAGATAAAAATAGTGGAGAACGAAGATTCGATAGAACCTAAAGACGATATGGATGAGTAATTAACAAATATTTTTTTAGTGAACAATCATTAGTTTAGGCATATTTTATTCTAGGCGAGTTATAGGGTTATCAAGTAATATAAACAAACTTCGATATCCTCTTTATTTTCTGTTTTTAAATTGATTCACGTATTTTGGTTTAAAAAGAAAAATTTTTTAAAAAT
>CBDUVV010000014.1:0-14582 GCA_965370755.1 uncultured archaeon
CAAAGGCTGGCAGTTTGAGGCCACCAACGGCAGTGTCGATGAGCGCGAAGAATTGGCATTATGGATAAAGGGAAGCTTCTTGCGGAAGGCTCACCCGACGAGTTGAAAGACATGGTTAGGGGTGAAGAAGAACCTGCAGAGATTAGCCTCGAGGATGTGTTCGTCAGACTGGTGAGGGGCAGATGAAGTGAAGGTCTGGAGTATTACCAGGAAGGAAATCAATGATATAGTGTCTGACAAGAAATACATGGTGAGCCTAGCAATCCAGCTCCTGCTCCTCCTTACCATAATACCTACTTTTAGCTCATATCTCGCTGAAGAGGGTTTTAGCCTGCCAGCGCCATCCATGAAGAACTTCGTGCCCATTGGGATTATGGATCACTCAGGTCGAGCATCCGTTTTGCTTGGGGCTCTCCATGATAACGAAAGATTGGTGGTGGAAAAATATGAAGAAATTTCTGTCGCTCGGGAGGACTTATTGCGCGGGAAAATAGTATCTCTACTAGTTGTGGAAGAGGGCTTTGATGAGAGTTCCCTGAGACGGCTTCCACTAACCTTATACGTTTCAGCAGCAAGCCTGAAAAGCGAGTCTGCTAAGGACGCCATAGAGAGTTCGCTGCGGACGGTTTCGAGTTCTATTAGCTCGAATAGGAGAGCCGATTTGGGAGTCAAGTCAGCAGGCATCATGATTGAAAGGCATTTCTTGAGATCCGTTGTCATCGAGCGCGAGGGCAGTAGGTATTCGAGCTTTTTCCTGGGGTACCTAATACCCATTGTATTATTCTTCCCCATATTCATGTCATCTAGCCTCGTCATCGACTCAGTCGTAGGTGAGAAGGATAGAAAGACCATAGAATCCCTCCTTGCAGCACCCTTAAAACGAAGCTGGATATTGCACGGGAAATTTATCGCCATTTTCGGATTCATAACCCTCCAGGTAGTGATTTGGCTCGCCGCCCTTACCGTCCAGGGAATCGCCATAGGCAATATAGGGCAGGTCTTCCTCCTTTTAGCCAGTGTAAACCTTGCTCTCACGTCCACTGCGTTTTTCCTGGCAACCTACTCCAGAAACATTAAAGAAGCAAACATCCTCATGATGCTCCTCTACGTTTTCGTATTCGTTGCATTGATAATATCCCTCAGCCTAGAGTTCTTCAATCCCCACAGTTTTTTCGAAGTCATACCCTTTAATGCCCTGTCCAGACTGGCCACTGGAGGGGGGGTTAACGGCCTTACATACATCTCAATGATCGTCGTACTAGGAGCCTTTTCATTATTGGCTTTAGTTTATGCAGTTAGGCTCATACAAAGAGACGACATCATATACGGGCCCCGGCCAAGTTTTATGGCGCTCCTGACAGATGGTGTAGCTGGAGTGATGAAGAGATTTTCCGAGAGGCCTGTGATGGGCATATCAGTTGTAGCCTTATCATCAGGAGTAATATCCATCCCCATCGCTTTGGCCCTTGAAATAGCCGTTGGAATCGTAGCTCTCTATCTCTTTGGCTACGGCTTCAGTTCGTTGTTTTTAATGGTCGTTATATACGCCCTCATAGAAGAGACGTTAAAGCCCGTGGGACTATACGCACTCCAACGCGGTGATAGGAAGATTGACAATGTAGCTACGGGTGCATTTTACGGCGCCTTATCCGGCTTTGCCTTCTTCGCCGTTGAGAACGTTTTCGTAATAGTTTTCCTCCTCGCATCGGTCCCATCCATGGTATTTAGAATACTTGCACTTCGCACTGGAAGCACGATGCTCGTCCATATGATTTCCTCTGGAATTGTTGGCATGGGGCTAAGCAAAAAAAGTCGTTACAGCGAGCTACCACTCTACCACATCATAGTAGCCGCACTTATTCACGCCTCCTACAATCTCGTGTTGGTGATGTCGACATGAATGGGCGAGAACGTTTGGGTAGGCTGTTAACCCTTTCCAGCAAAGAGCTCGATGACATATTGCGCGAGAAGGTCTATCTCTTCGCCTTTGCCGTACAGCTCGTCATGGTTATTGGTATAATCTACACAGCACTCCTTTACACGTCCATAACAAATCCCAGCGTAGCCACAGGCTTCATTCGAAACGAGGTGAAGGTGGGGGTGATGGGTGATCTCGACATAACCGGTGAAGGTCTTAGGATATTCAAACTACCAGATGGCGACCCACTTCAAGCACTCCTAAATAACGACCTGGCTGCCGTGTTAGTTGCTTCACCTGGATATGAGGCTGAATTGATGGGCGGAAGGATGGTGGAATTTAATCTGTATCTTGATAATACAAACATCCTCTCTGGATATGCCGACGCCGTGATCTCCAACGAAGTGAATAGACTTTCCGGGGATATAGAGCGGAGGACTATCGCCAGGCATATGGACCCGGATGTGGTCCTCTCTCCCATATCCATTAAGGAGATAGATTTAGGTACTAAACGAAGGCCTCAACCCATGGAGTTCGTAGAGCTGATGTACGGTCTGCTCATTCCTTTCATCTTCTTGCTCCCAACGTTTCTCTCTACTAACATGATGACCGATTCCATAGTGGGAGAAAAAGAGAAAAAGACCTATGAGGCCCTATTAGCGGCACCCCTCAGTAGGATGGATCTGGTGCTGGGCAAGATGATGCCGATACTTCTGATCACAATGCTCCAGGTGGTTACCTGGATAGTTCTTCTCCGTGTAAAGGGAATCGTAGTATACAATGTAGTGTTCTTATTTTTCCTCATACTCCTTATGGACGTTGCATTAGTAGGGATCGGAATAGCCATCTCCGCCTTCTCAGATACAATCAAAGACGCCAATGCAGGAGTATCAGTAGTGATCCTCGTGGTATCTTTGGGTTTCTTCGCCCCCATGTCCGTGAGTAGGGAAGCATACGCCCTCTCGCCCGTTTCACTGATTTCCAAGCTGGCATCGAACCCCATAGTATCTTTTAACGAGATTCTACCGGTATATGCAACCCTTGCGGTTATCGGTATATTGACTGTGATTCTCGGAGGCAAGCTTCTGGATTGGAGAGAAAATCTTAGGCTCTGATGCCTTCAAAACATCCCCATCTTCATTCCAAAACCCTTCTCCTTTGCAGCGTCGTATACTATCTTGCCCACTGCAACATCCTGTATTGCGAGCCCGGTGGAATCGAATATTGTTATCTCTTTTTCATTCTCTCTACCGCAATCACCTAGGACTACCTTACCGAATTCGCAATAGATGTCCTTCTTTTGGATTAATCTTTTCGAGAGTGGAACGTTGATCTCGCCTGAGTGGATTGCCTGAGCTATGTCGTCTACGACGATCTTAGAACGAGTTAGTATCTTGGGATACAATTCCTCTTTTCCAGATGCATCAGCACCTATGGCGTTGATGTGGGTGCCTTCTCTGACCCACTCATCTCTTATGATCGGTGATAGTACTGGTGTAGTAGTCGCCAAGATGTCACAGTCGCAGGCTTCCCTGACATCTACCACAGTAATCTCACAATCCATCTTACCCGACATCTTCTTCTTGAAATCGTCAGAGGCTTTATTGGATTTGCTCGCCACTTTCACCAATTCTAACTTCCTTACTCTTGATATAGCAAGAAGCTGTGTTTCGGCCTGCCTGCCTGCGCCCACCAAACCTAGGATTTTGGAATCCGATCTTGAAAGATATTTAGCAGCCACGCCTCCTGCAGCACCGGTCCTCACATCGGTTATGTAAGTAGCATCTATCACGGCAACTGGAGCACCAGTATCCGGGTCATTGAGGACCAATATGGCCATAACTGCAGGGAGACCTTGGTTCGGGTTTTCCGGATGAGAATTAACGATCTTCACGCCCGCTATACCTTGGTCCTTCAAATAACCAGGCATAGCCCTAAGATCTCCTTTATCAAAGTCGAGATAGATTTTTGGCGGCATTTGCACCCTCCCCTCGCCGTGCTCTTTGAAGGCCTCTTCCACAGCTAATATGGCATCCTCCATAGTGAGAACAGCTCTCACATCGGTAGCATCCAGCCAAAGGACATTCATTTCCTAACCCTCAAAACGATACTACTACAAGGCATTTAGTGATTAGCCTAGCCACCTTTCCTAAGAATGATATCCTCTTTTCTGGCTTGAACAGAAGCGCCAGATAATACTTCAATGGTTTCCCCCTCTTTCCATCCCTTAATTCTCAATAAATCACGTGGCAGCTTGATGTAGTAAACGCCTTTTAGGGTCTTCTGCAGTGTCATTTTCACTTTATATCCCCCTTGGTTTTTTAGAAAAGGTTTATAATTATCTCCCTTATAAATCTGCTATGTGGAAACCATGGAATTTCCGGTCTTAAAAGACTTCGATTTGAATGGGAAAAGGGTTTTGCTCAGAGTGGACATCAATTCGCCCATAGACCCTATCACAAGGGAGATTTTGGATGACACTAGATTAAGAGGCCATTTAACGACTTTGCATGCTTTGGAGGGGTCTAAGGTGGCCATTTTGGCACATCAAAGCAGGCCGGGACTTAGGGATTTCACCACTCTTGAGATGCACGCCAAAAGGATGGAGGAGCTAATTGGTAGGCAAGTGAGGTACGTTAGGGATATATTCGGAGAATCGGTTAAAGATGAAATATCCAACCTTAAAGATGGTGAAGTTCTGATGCTAGAGAACGTGCGCTTTAGCTCCGAGGAGATAAGCAGTGATGTCACGGAGATGTCACCAGAGAAGCAGGCATCGACAAATCTGGTTCAGCGACTTTCGTCCTACGTGGATTTCTACGTAAATGATGCCTTCGCCGTCTCCCACAGAAATCATCCGAGCATCGTTGGTTTTCCGATGGTGCTCCCATGTTGCGCAGGAAAGCTCATGGAGAAAGAGGTTACAATGCTTTCAAAAATATTAAATTCCGATGAAAGACCTAAGGTTTTCTCCTTTGGGGGCGCGAAGGCGAGGGACTCCCTTAGAATAATCGAGAAGGTCCTAAGTCGCGGGATAGCGGATGTGGTCTTAACATCGGGTCTTACTGCCAACATATTCCTTATGGCCCAAGGATACGATTTGGGTGCTACAAACAAGCAAATTATAGTGGATAAAAAGTTAGAGGGGCTGATACCTGAGGCACATCGACTCATAAACGAATACGGTGACAGGGTCAAAATACCCCTCGATCTTGCCTTCCAAAAGAATTCAACCAGGGTCGAAACATCCGTAGAAACGCTACCAGATAGACGGATTTTAGACCTTGGAATAGAGACCATAGCATTCTACACTACACTCCTTAAGGATGCTAAGATGGTTGTTGCCAATGGACCTAGCGGAGTCTTTGAACTTCATCCCTTTGCCTTGGGTACTGAGGAGTTGCTGAGCGCCATGGCACATTCTACTGCTTATAGTGTAATTGGCGGCGGGCACTTGGCCGCCATAGCACAAAGCATAAATCTTTCAAACGATATTTCCTACGTGAGCACGGGTGGTAAAGCCACCATGGCTTTTCTAGCGAGGGATAAGCTCCCTGGTATCGAAGTGCTTAAGAAGAGGAGCCAGGAGGCAATTCTTTGACAAGATACATCGTAGTAGCGAGCGGAAAAGGCGGAGTTGGCAAGACTACCCTTGCGGCCAACATAGCGGTTTCTTTGGCAAGTTTTGGGAAACGCGTTGCGGTGCTTGATGCCGACATAGTGATGGCCAATCTCGAGATAATAATGGGCCTTCGAAACCCTCCTGTTGCTCTCATAGACGTCCTTAGTGGAAGACTTAACCTGGATGATGTAATGTATGAGGGGCCTCGGGGAGTTAAGATCATCCCGGCCGGTATCACCTTAGATGGGTTCAACGAGGAGAACATGGAGATGCTCAAAGTAGCATTGAGGGAGATACCTAAGGACGTGGAGATTCTAGTGATAGATGCACCGGCCGGCAGAGATGCATCCATGGTCATGGATGAAGGGCAAGAAGTGATTATCGTGACCGTTCCAGAAGTATCTTCGGTTTCGGACGCCCTGAAGATGAAGATATTGGCCGAGAAGATGGGGGCAAAGATCATAGGCGTCATACTCAACATGGCTCAAAGGGCTCCCAGAGAGCTGAAACTTCGAGAGGTAGAGGAAGCCCTCGATGCAAGCGTGATCTCCATCGTGCCCTATGACGATAAAGTGAAGGAGGCTCTAGCGTATGAGACACCTTTCGTCGTCCGTTATCCCACCTCGAAGCCGACGAGGGAGGTAATGAAACTGTCCGCTTCTCTAATCGGGCGAGATTATGTGTATAGGGAGTCACTGTTATCAAGGATCATGCATTTCTTCAGATAATATCTGGGAGTGTAATACCGGAACGGGAGTGTAGGTAAACGGTATACTTATGACGCAAAAATCCCGTTTTTCCTATTTACAGGTACCACAGCAAACTAACATCTTATTTTTGGTTTTCCAGAATGGGGGGTTTTTGTGCAAAGCCGCTACAGGCACAACCTTTATATCTTAGGTTTTTAATCCTACAAATTTCAAAATTGTGAACTGCCAGCGTTAACCACAAGCTTATTAAGGGTGGTATTGAAAGTTTTTTCCATATGGACAAGCAAATAGGGTTTGTGCGTATATTTACGGGACTTTCTATAAATAAACTATATATATGCGGGACGGACGCCTATTTTTTGAGGTAAATCATGGCTGATGAGAAGACAGAAGACATTATAGATAGACTTGAAGCCCTTAGGAAACGTGTACCTGAAGAAGGGGGTCCACCCATCGAAGAATCTCCAGCGGAGGAGGAGGGGGGAGATGATTCTAGAAAGAAAAAGGCGAGGATGATCGGAATAGTCGTGGTTCTTTTGATTGCGTTTGGGGTTATTGGCGTGGCTTATAAACTCGTCATACAGCCTGGGGCTGAAGGGAAACTAGCACAAATTCAAGAAGAGCGAGCTAATGAGCAAGCGCGGCTTGAGCAGGAGCGACAACGCCTGGAGCAGGAGCGACAAGCCTTCCTAGAGGGGACGAGCCAGAAGTCCTCTGAGATAAAGAATGCCTTTCAAGGTTTACCACCGGCTTATACGACGGCCGAATCGGGTCTCAAGGATAAGTTAAGTACAGCGCAGACTACACTTGAGGTGCAAGCAATCGACGTCAAGGTGCCTGCTAATGACGCATGGCGTACCTATCGTTTGGCGCAGGTAGAAACCCTGCTCGAGACAATAGAAGAAATAGAGCTTAAGCTGGACGGAGATGTGTATAGATCTGTTCCGGATATTAAACAAAGAATTCAATCTTTATCTTACGATATTTTGAAGAATGCCACCATAAGGGAGCTCAAATATGAGTATGTGCCCATGTGGGGTACGAGGCAACAGGGATTGTATTTCCCCGATGAAAATATGATTGTAAACGTATATCATAGAAGGCTCGTAAACGAGTCAGACCCAGACAGTCCCTATGAGACAATTTATCTCGCTAAAGACGCTAAAGTGATAAGCGTGCTTCGCGCTGAGAGCAGTGGAGAAATCGATCTTTCGGAGTCGGAAACCAGACTGAAGGTTGGTGGTGGCGTGGAAGGCGTTGGTACAGTCCCAACTCTTAGTGTAGGAGGCACGGGGGCTTCGTTGACAGGTACTTTCACAGGCAGCGCTGGTACTGCTTCTAGTCAGACCCAAACCACTCTCACAGTAGATCTTGGCGAAGTTCAGAAGGCATACGCTGCAAATAAGATAAGCGAGAGCGATTTCAATGAACTGATGGATAAATACGGCATGCGCTTAGATGATATAGAGGAGGCAACTGGTTTTGGAGAGTTTGACGTAGAGTATCTCATACTGGTTAGGGTTACGGCTGATGAAGCCCCGGGATTGGTTTTGAGGTTATTTACGCCCGAGGACAGGGAAAATATATATGTAACTTTCACGAGCCGATCTTAATCATCTTATAAGGGAGAAGATACGATGAAGCGGTTGCTGGCTTTGCTTCTATTTCTTTGTAGTATATCTTTAGTCCATGCTGCGTTCGAGATGGCTGAAGTACCAACGGGATCGATAAGCTCGACAGACACAGTCATAGACGCGAAGATAGAGAACGTTGGCTTCGAAAGAATATTTGTGGCATTACCTGAAGGCTGGGTGATAAACGATGTAAACACTTACGCCAGGTCCTATGCTGTCTTGGAAGAAGGCCTCTGGCGAAAATACGGTGATCCTTTAGATAGGTTTTCCCCACTAGGTAGTGGATTGGTGTATGATGAAAGTGGTCTCCTTACTAAGCAATATTATAGTTTAGGCACGCGGGTGGGATGGTGGCTCCGCCCAAACGAGGGCGTTGATCTCCAGGTCGCCATCGATAATGTTGGGTGTTCTGGTAACATCGATCCCCTCGCGATAGAAGAAGAAAATCGTTATATCATTGTGAAGAAATGGGAGCAGGAGTTTACGATCACTCCTTCCGCTACTGGATTTATAACCGCGCCATGCGCCGTTGAAAACGCCGCCTTAATTTCGGCCGCTCCAGCCCCAATATCCGACGTTAGCCAAATTCCCGGCCCCATTTACTACCAAGATTATAATCCCACAGCGGATGCTTCTCATGTTAGTCTCGGGGAAGTACCTTCTTGGGACGCTTGGTTCACCCTCACCGGTTCTCTTTCCGCGACTCTGAGCACGAAGTCCATCGTGGGGATGGAACCTGTATTTGACAGTTCGGAAGCAGAAGACGTTGTACTTACGCAAACCCCTGTTTGGAGGATAGAAGTCCTGAGGGACATTACCTACACTTATAAGTGGGAAAGAGGTAAACGCATAAGCGGCATAGAACTAATCACGGGGGCGACATTCGCCGACGTCCCGGAGTGGTTTGATTGGTTTTAGATGAAGAAGGTCTCTTCTCTGGAGTATCAGAGAAAGAGAGATGCATTTTTGAGACGGGAATAAAACTTGCCACAGCATTCCATCAATTCGCGGGAACGCCGGTGAGTCCAAACAGCAAGGATTCCCTTGAGACGGCCATCGAGGAAGCGATTGAGAACCAGCCTTATGTGGAAGATGCCGAGGTCGAGATAACTCTTGAGAAACTTAACAGATACGGCTACGCCACGCTGTCTGGTGAGATGTTGGATTTATCCGTAACCGTGGAATACGGTGGATTTAGATGCGTGGGCAGGATGAAGTATATAAAAGATTATCCGCTAATGTACGTGGAAAGCATCGAGACGGTGAAGAGAGGATAAATCTGTCATGTTAAAGATAGCATTACCCAAGGGTAGCCTCGAAGAGCAGACCATGCGTTTGTTCAAGCAGGCGGATCTGGAGGTCAAGAAAGGTCAGAGGGACTATAATCCTGTGATTTCAGACCCCCGGATAGATAGTGTGAAGATACTACGGCCCCAGGAGATACCTAAATACATTGAAGAGAATTATTTCGACCTGGGTATTTCGGGTCTTGACTGGGTGATGGAGAGCGATGCTGATGTAGAGGTCATTGCCGACCTTCCCTACAGCAAGACCGGGTCTGGTAACGTACGCTTGGTAGTGGCGGTACCTGAGACCTCTGATATTACAGATGTGAAGGAGATTAAGGCTGGAAGCAGGGTCACAACAGAGTATCCGAATCTAACTAAACAGTATTTTGAGAAACTAGGCATACAAATAGAGATGCACTATTCATACGGCGCTTCCGAGGCCAAGGTTCCAGAGCTTATGGACGTGTTAATAGATCTTACGGAGACGGGCACGACATTGAGGAAAAACCGCCTTAGGATAGTTGGTACCATCATTGAGTCCAGCACCAAGTTATTGGCTAATAAGGAATCATGGGCGGATGGAGAGAAGCGCAAGGCGATGGAAGAGCTCCGCACCCTACTTCTTGGCGTCATTGAAGCCAGGGGAAAGGTGCTTCTGACCATGAACGCCCCAGAGGCGAAGGTCGATGATGTTGTTAATGCCCTTCCGGCAATGAAAAAACCCACTGTCTCCAAGTTGTACGGGTTGGATTATTACGCCATAGAAACTGTGGTGGAAAAGAAGGACGTGAACGTGCTCATACCGAAGCTCAAAGAAAATGGAGCCGAGGACATCCTCGAGATGAGGATAGACAAGATAGTACGATAATTTTATTACATTCGAAGCGTTCTTCTAATTCATGCGTCCCATTAGAAGACGTGAATTTTTAGGACATTGCGCTCGAGCCGGGTTATACGCCAGTATGGGAACGGTTTTCGGTTTCAGCGGATGCTTGGGAAGAGAAGATGCCGCAACTCAGACTATAGCCCCGCAAGGCGGGCTACATCCCGCTATAGGCACCTATATATCCGGCACGTCAGCGGGGGATGCGGAGACCCTCAACTGGGCGCTTGCAGCCGACAACGCCTCTTTTGAGTATGTTGGTCTTGCTATGGATGGTCTTATAGTATACGACAACGACCTTAGCATTCAACTCAGGTGGCTCGCGGAGCCGATAATGGTGTCAGAGGATGGGCTGACTTACACCATGGTCTTGAGGGATGATCTTTATTGGACTGATGGAAGGCCATTGACTAGCGACGATTTCGTTTTCACCTACAAGAACCTGCTCTTTTCAGACTGGTTGCCTTTCAACTATAAGGACGACTATCAGGAAACTATAGACGGCGAATTGGAATATGTAGACGTTAAGGCCGTAGATCAGCAAACTTTTCAATTCATAAGACAGACGGTGGATCCCGAGTTCCTTTATACCGTCACAGACTTTTGGGTCTATCCAAAGCACATAGCCCAAAAATACGCGGGCGACATGGATACATTCACACAAGCTGAAGAGTTGAACAATCTCAAATACACGGGCAATCTTGGCCCCTATAGGGTCGTGGAATGGGTCAGGAATGATAAATTCGTTCTTGAGCGCAATCCTGAGTATTACCTGGGCGCGGAGACTGGAGCGCCCTTCTTTGAGAGATACGTGGTGAAGATCTTTGGGACACCAGCTGCGAGGCATGCCGCTCTTCAGGCAGGGGATATAACTTCAACCAACATCGACCCCTTGCAGGTGAGAAAGTTCAAGGAAATGGAAGGGATTAATGTGTATACAAATCCCACTAGCGGCTACACTGCCCTCCTATGGAACTTTAGGAAGAACGGCTGGGAGGGCTTTAAAAACCTCGAGGTACGGGAGGCCTTCGCCATGAGCGTGGGAAAGGACCCCCTGATTCAATCCATATTTCTTGGCTTTGCAGAACCGGCATTTAGTTTTATACCACGTCCGTCTCCATGGTATGTCGACGAAGGTCTAAAGCAATTTGGCGTCGATCCGCTTTACGACAAGGCGGAAGCAATAAAAAAGCTGGAAGATGCTGGCTATCCCCAGGAAGATGGCGTGCTTCTAGACAAGGATGGTAATCCCCTCAAGCTCTCTATAATCACCAATTCGGGCAACAAGGTAAGAGAATCCATAGCCTTCTTGGCGAAACAGGAGTTATCAGACATCGGGGTTGAGGCCACGCTCAATTTCATACCCTGGCCGACGGAGATTAACCAGTACCTCAAAAACAAGGTTCCAGACTCCGATCAATCGGCGGAATTCAATAATGGACCCGATGCCGTGGGCGAGAAGCCTTGGGATATTTGTATCATAGGATTCGGCACCGACGTAAATTCACCCTCAGGAAGTTCTGTTTTCTATGCCTCTGATGGTGGTCTCAATATGTTCGGCTACTCAAATCCGCAGGTGGACGAGCTTTTCAAAAAGATCAAATCCAAGGAAGCCCTAGACCCCGCGGCAAGAAGGAGTATATACGGCGAATTATCGGCGCTCATGTCTGAGGACCTCCCTGTAGACTTCCTTGCTTATCCTCAATCGAACACCGGGATTCAAGCTAATGTTAAGGGCATTGAGCCTGGCATAAGTATGGGCTACAACTATCATCTCTGGCGGTTTGAAGAGTAGACCTTTAATAAGTTGTTCAAATGAATTACGAAGAGATATATAACCAGGAATATTTTAGTGGCAAAACCTCTTTCTTCTACAAATTAGGATACGGCAGATTCTCTAGGTTCTTTTTTGATAATAAATACAAGCAGATTGCCAGATACACAGAAAAATCTGGTAGAGTATTGGACGTTGGTTGTGCCTACGGTTTTATGCTTCAAAGGTTTCCTGATTCTTTTGAAAAATTTGGTTTGGATGTTTCTGAACATGCGATAGATGTGGCAAAAAAGGTATTGCCTAATGCAACTTTTAATGTGGGCAATGCAGAGGATAAACTACCATTTAATGAAGATTTTTTTGATATAGTCCTTTTGAATGACGTAATAGAACATCTTGAGGATCCCAAATTGGCCCTAGAAAACATATTGAGGGTATTAAAAAAGGAGGGGATACTCTACATTAACACCCCGAACTTGAATAGTATTAGAAAAACGATTTTTAAATTCGCAGATGAAAGAGAGCATCACATCTCGTTATTTCCTCATTCGGATTTAATTACATTATTGAAAAATGTAGGTTTCAAAATAGTGAAACAGTGGACATTTTTAGATTTGTTTATTTACATACGATTCAAATCCAACATTGGGACAGAATCGGCATTTATTTGTAAAAAATAAATTCTGTATCCGCTACATATAACAAGCGAGTTAATGCGATTAGCAATGAACACAATTAAATCTCAAAAAGTTCCTATTAGACAGTGATAGACATGGTAGAAAAGAGAGGCTCTATGACGGGGTACATCCTAAAGAGGTTAATCTATACCATAATCATCGCATGGGGTGTTCTCACCATTACCTTCGTTCTTTTAAGGGTAGGCCCCACATCACCTGCTGATAAATACCTTGCAAACATAGCCGCTTCAGGCAGTGCTAGGGACATGGCCCAGGTTCAAGCCGCAATAGAGGCTAGATACGGATTGGATAAACCTCTTTATCAGCAATACATCGATTACATATCGCATCTTCTCCGAGGCGACTGGGGTTGGTCATTGAGCACTTCCCTACCGGTAACCGAGCTTTTGAAAAGGCACTGGATTTACTCCTTCCAACTAATTTTACTCAGCACCATTTTCGCTGTCTCGGTCGGGATAGGCATCGGTATTTACACGGCTGTTAAACAGTACACGAAAACTGACTACATGGCAACGGTATTCTCCTTCATCGGCATCTCGATTCCAAATTTTTGGCTCGGCATAATGCTCATCCTGATCTTTTCTGTCAAGCTAGGTTATTTCAAGACCTACTACGACACATCCCTCCCGATATTTAGCCTCGCCAACCTCAAAGCCCTCATCTTACCCGTGGTCACCTTGGGCACGGGCATGCTGGCTGGCTACAGCAGGTATGTGCGCTCAATCACCGTAGACAACCTTAGAAGAGACTTCGTTCGGACCGCTAGGGCAAAGGGACTGCCCGAAAGAACGGTTATCTTAAAGCATGTATTTCGCAATGCCATGCTGCCGATAATAACCATAATAATGTTCGATTTGAGCGGCATAGTTTTCGGTGGCGCCTATCTTACTGAGATAATATTTGGGATACCCGGTCTAGGGCGGATATCCTTCAACGCCATTTTTGCCGACGATTATCCCGTTGTGGTTGCCGTGGTCCTCATAGGTGCCATGGTGACCCTCATATTCAACCTATTGACCGATATAGCCTACACTTTCCTGGACCCGAGGGTGAGATACGTATAACGAGGAGTTTAAATGAAATCGTTTTCCCACTATTCCAACAAGATCTTCGCATTACTAATGGCCGCCATTATAGCCATCATCGCAGGTGATATATTCCTCGTTGAAGACCGGCTCTTCTCTGCTTTGGACTACTTCTATGCATTTTTCTCGGTTATCATGCTCTTTCAGGTTATATATCCCGCCTACGTCAACAGGAGGCTGACTTTGTATTACTGGAATAGGACCAAGAAGAATAAACTCTCTATATTCGGATTTTCGTTCATAATATTCCTTATATTCATAGCCATTGTGGGGCCATTCTTTACTGTTGATCCAAACCACGTGGACTTTGACGAGATGAACCGTCCCCCCTTAGGCTTCACTATAACCCAATCGTTTTACGATAGGACTACTGGCGATTTTAGGACCATGGAGACCCCGGGGACTTGGAAGCATCCCTTAGGCACTGACGACAAGGGCAGAGATATTTTGGCCATGATAGTTTCAGGAGCCAGGGTATCACTCCAAGTTGGTTTAGTGGCGACCTTAATAGCCCTGATGATCGGCACCATCATCGGTGTTTCTTCTGCATATTTTGGTGGTGTTGTGGACAACATTCTAATGAGGTTCACGGATATCATGATGACCTTTCCTTTCTTCCTCCTCCTCGTCTTCATCGTCTTCATTTTCGGAGCCAACCTCACTCTAATAATATTAGTAATTGGTATAACAGGCTGGACCGGCACCGCAAGGATTGTGAGAAGCGAAGCGTTATCTCTTAGGACCCGGGAATTCATCCTTGCTAGCAAGGCATTGGGAGCTAGTGATGCTCGTATAATCTACCGCCATTTAATACCTAATGTCATGAGCACGTTAATCGTAATAGCCACCCTCTCCATACCTGGTGTGATATTGGCAGAAGCTGCCTTAAGCTTCATTGGCCTTGGTGATCCCTCCGTTGCCAGTTGGGGGAGGATACTAAACGCTGGGCAAGATAACCTCGATATCACT
>CBDUVV010000015.1:0-13987 GCA_965370755.1 uncultured archaeon
ATCCGTGTACTTCTTTAGGCAGAGGAACCGATCTTACCAAACCAGCCGACGCATAACCGGGGTTCATAGCCCCTACCATAGCTATTTGATCTGCCATTTCCTTGGCGAGCTCTCCAGCCTCTTTAGTTGCCGCGTAATCATCATAAAGCCCGAGGGATGTCCACATTACGCCGGAGAGAATGAGGAAGGAAAGCATCATCCCGGTTCTCGGGAGAATCCAATCAACCAACATGAGTTCACCCGATCAGAAGGAAGTCCTTATCATTCATACTTGAGTTTACAGAAAATCCTGAATGAGTAATCGTTATCCTGTGGGATCCGCTCAAAAAGACTTTCTCCACCCCTAGTAAGTCTACACGGCTGGTAGGTGGTGCAGGCGAATTCCAAAGGGGCGAAGGCAAGACCTTCAGTTGCCGTCCGCCCCTGCTTAGCTGCATATCTATTATGCCATTGATGGTTCCGTTGAAGTCTTCATTCCTTAGGAGTAACTTCGAGCCACCGGTGAGCTCAAATACCGCTATCTCCTTCGCGCCCTCTCCACCCATCCCCGCCATCTTGGCTTTTAATGAAATCTCGGAAACGGCCCTGGCACCTGCGGCCTCTTCTTCAATGGCTTGATAAACATCGAGACCCCGGTACCCTGTTGCGATAGTAAAAGTCAATACTACCACGACGAGCAACATACGCATTGGCAGTTCCATGTTCTGGGACGCTCACTTGCACAAGAAGGTCATATCTCTCCGCAGATAGCCATCGGCTTTTACAGTGACAGTAACCTCAGCGTATTTCTGCCTGTGGGAGTTAAATCGCTGGTCAGAGCCGCTGAACAAAGCCATTCCAGAATCTACATTTGTGGTCATTGCATCATTGATTCCGCATCCTTTCAATTCCACCAGTGCCCCTTGGATTGCCCTTCCACTATCCTGATCCACCACTGTCACTTTTACGCTTTTGAGCCAAGCATTTGCATTGAAGTAGTTCTCATTATTCTTCACCCCAGCGCCGTTTACTGTGACAGCCAAGTATTTGGCCCCTATTATGCCTACTATGGATAGGAGCTTCATCATGATGGCCAATACCCCAACTCCAACTACTACGGCTATTACCAACCGGATGGGTTCACCCATCTGCCCCTTCTCGTCTAATAAAAAAGTCCTAAAGAGCATATTCCCCACCTCCAAACTTATCCTATAAGGACCTTCGATGACGTTTATTTAAAAATACTTAAATCTGGAAAAAACTAATTCATATTTAATATAGAACAAATAACAGAATTCTAAGTCCTTAACCAGAGGGGACGGTTCTGTTTTACTTTACGTCCAAATCATCCCTTTTTCTTTCTTCCTTTCCCCACCAAGGCGTGTGAGGGTTCTCGTCCACGTATAGTGCGAGCCACTCCTTTTCCCCCCTGAGATGGTACAATCTGATGAACGCGGAGCTCAGGGCCTTGTAGTCATATACCTCGTAAAGCATACCCCTTACAATTTCCAGGTATTTGGCTCCAGAATCCACGACTTCTCCCTCCCCGAAGGCGCTGGAGATTATCTCTCCCTCTTCGGCTATATCCTTGAGGACAACGTTCACCCCTTCGATGACATCCTCATACTTGCCTATATCGAAGATGAGGGAGGCCGCCTCGTATTCCTTAAATTTTTTGTGGCTGCTGGTCTCCGCAATTCCTTTTAATCTCTCCAACGTGTCTTGGGCTAGACCCATGCTGAGTAGAGGGCTCTTCTATTCTAAAAAGGTTCCCACATCAATCCAAAAAGGTTTATTTGCAAGGCCAGCGAATATTAATGGGAGTCGGTGGGAATGGAATTTGATAAAGTAGTGAAAAAAAGGCACATGGTGAGGGTCTTCGAGGAAAGACCGGTGGAGGATGAAAAGATAGAAAAAATCCTCAAGAATGCCCATCAGGCGCCCAGCGCAGGTTTTCTACAGCCACAGGAATTCATAGTGGTGAAAAAATTGGCCGTCAAGAGGCAGCTCGCCGCAGCGGCCCTCGATCAAGATTTCATAGCCGAAGCACCGGTGGTCATCGTCGCATGCGCCGACACCAAGAGGTCGGCATCAAGGTACGGCAGTCGGGGTATAGAGCGCTATAGCATAATAGATGCGGCCTACGCGTCGCTTTTAATCCTAATGACCGCGGTCAATGAGGGCCTTGGAGCGTGCTTCGTTGGGGCGTTCTACGACGATGATGTATCCAAGGTCTTGCACCTCCCAGAAGGTGTCATTCCCGTAGGCATCATACCCATCGGGTATTCTGCTCAGGCCCCCGAGAAGTACCCGAGGATACCCTTGGAGAAGATACTTCACGAAGACGGCTGGTGAAAACAGCGCGAAAATGTGTGGGTGAGTACCGTTTATTCTATTCCCACGGGCCTAAGACTTCCATGTCGTCAAAATAGGCCTTGTTTATAATCTCCAAGCCCACCTTCCCGACCATTATTGGATTGTCTTCGTCCGTATAACTGAGTTCCAAATTATTATCAACGTAGACATTTAGTGTCTTGTCTTTCGCTTCGATTTGTATATCATAAAACTTGTTTGCGGCGAATGGATATTCTTTCTCTGCTAACGTCGTTTCAGCCTTCTCCCATTCTTTCCATAATCCTAAGTGTTTTTCAGAGAAACTGACCCCGTACGCCCCCGTGGGATGTATTCTTACATATGCGTTGACGGGTCCTTGTTCGAGTTTAACTTTAAAGTTGAAACTATAGTCTGCCCAATTCGAACCAAATTCGGTGTAGACACCTTCAACGGTATTAGTCAAAACGCCGTTCGTCCCATCCCCTGGGAACTCAACGGTCCATTCGGGCCCCGGACTCCAGATGGCAGAACCATCATCGAAATCGTCGGATTGGAGGATGTTTTGGTATTTTGAGGTTTCTTCGGGGGTTTCTTCGGAGAGGTCTTGATATTTGAAGAGGTTCAGTTCGTCCAAGTATAAGATATAGATTCCAGGGGGTGTTTCTGGGCCGCCTCCGAAGGAGAAGGCAATCATTCGAATTTGATCTATGTCAAGCTGGTTGTTTTCGTCGAAATTGTTAGGATTCCAGGGGTCAGGTCTGAAATCAGAGAATGGTACCGTGTCTTTGATCCAACCAGTCCTTTTTGTACTTCGCATGCGCTGGTATACATACATACTGTTATCATTCTCCTGCACTTCCATTCTCAACCTGCCGAAGGGGAGGGGCTCATGGACGTATGACCATAGTGTTATACCATCGTAGTCAGTGATCTGGGGATTGGCCAATTCAATGCCTGCGTAGGATTCATCACCCTCCATGATTTCCACGGTGACCTTTAGGGATTTACCGATCTTCGAAAACTCGGTGCTTTCAGTGACATCTATGAATGCGTCTGGCCCTTCAAAGAGGAACCAGTTGCCAGCATCCTCCATGCCATCCAGCCTGAACTCTTCTATTGGCGGAGGTGTTTCCGGTGGTTGCGTTTTGGGTGGAGGCTTGGTCGTGGGCGCAGCGACAGCGCCAGTCGGAGCAGCCGTTACTGCTGGAGCAACTGTAACCTTTGGAGAAGCCGTAAGTTGTTGAGTTGAGATGTACGGCGCCTCTTTCTCGCCCTTGAACATACCCAGGACGATTATGCCCAACAGCAGTATAACGACGATGCCGGCGACTTTGAGCAGAGGCGACTTTCCTTCCACTTTTACCTTTACTACTTCTTCCCTGGATACTGGAATCTCTCCTATGGGGCCTAATTTGAACCCGTTTTTCGTGACGTGGAATTCGACCCAATCCTGGGAGTAGGAGATTCCCTTGGCGTAAAGCACCCTGAACTTCTTTTTGAGGCTCGGGGCCTCTTCCATCTTCATCTCCAAGACGGCATCCACCAGGGACTTCAGGGCTATGACGATCTTCTTTTCATGCATCTCTTCCTGCAGGGTGTAAAGGGCGAAGCCATAATCCATTTTGACCTTGGTATTGATGGACTCGAAGAATCTTCGGATCTCACTTTCCGACGCGTGAAGGAAAAAGGTGGATAGGGAGTCAAATATTATCCTCGCGGGTTTTCCCAGCTGGTCCATAGCTTCAGAGAGCCTCACGCTCACCAGGTTCAGATTCGCCGGGTTATCGACGTGGAGGACTTTGTCATCCTTAGGGCCGGTGGACCGGGTAAATACGTCTATGAAGAGAAAACTCTCACCTTCGTAGACACCCAAATCCACTCCCAGCTCCTTCATCCGCTTCCTGACCTCCGCAGGGCTTTTCTCGGTTGTTACGTAGACTACCTTTTCATCGTTTTTGAGGTAGCCCTTCGCCAAGTGGAGGCAGTACTCTGATTTTCCAACGCCGGGGGAACCGAGCAAGATGACGCTGTAGTTTTGGGGAAACACTTCATCCATTTTCAGATGCTCCGGAGGACCTAGCCAATCATTTGGGGACTTTCTAGGCTTTAAAATAAGATAAATATTGTTATTAATAGTTTTCTTGCACAAGCAATTACGAAAAGTTCTGATAAAAACATCCGGATTTTCCTGCAAACATCTCCATATTTTTTATCTGTCTCTTCAATGGTTTCACTATCCGGTTAAGGCTCTGAGATGTCTTTATATTTGAAGAGGTTCAGCTCGTCCACGTAGTAGACATATCTACCGGGGGGTGGCTCTGGGCCGCCTCCGGCGGAAATGGAAAGCATTATGACCTGATCGGGGTCAAGCTGGCCGTTTTCATCGAAGTTGTCTCCCCAAGGCTCGAGTCTGAAATCTGAGAATGGAACTATGTCCTTGATCCAGCCGGTCCTTTTTGTGCTTCTCAGGCGCATGTTCATATATCGGCTGTTATCCTCCTCTCCAATGTTCACCATCAGCCTGCCTAAAGGAAGGGGCTCTGGTACGTATGACCATATTGTTATGCCATCATAGCCGGCGACTTGAGCGTTGAACAGCTCTATGCCCGCATGGGCTTCCTCGCCGCCCAAGAGTTCCACGGTAATTTTGATGGATTTACCGATCTTCGAAAACTCGGTGCTTTCAGTGATATCCACTATAGCGTCTGGCCCTTCAAAGGGGAACCAGTTGCCAGCATCCTCCATGCCATCCAGCCTGAACTCTTCTATTGGCGGAGGTGTTTCCGGTGGTTGCGTTTTGGGTGGAGGCTTGGTCGTGGGCGCAGCGACAGCGCCAGTCGGAGCAGCCGTTACTGCTGGAGCAACTGTAACCTTTGGAGAAGCCGTAAGTTGTTGAGTTGAGATGTACGGCGCCTCTTTCTCGCCCTTGAACATACCCAGGACGATTATGCCCAACAGCAGTATAACGACGATGCCGGCGACTTTGAGCAGAGGCGACTTTCCTTCCACTTTTACCTTTACTACTTCTTCCCTGGATACTGGAATCTCTCCTATGGGGCCTAATTTGAACCCGTTTTTCGTGACGTGGAATTCGACCCAATCCTGGGAGTAGGAGATTCCCTTGGCGTAAAGCACCCTGAACTTCTTTTTGAGGCTCGGGGCCTCTTCCATCTTCATCTCCAAGACGGCATCCACCAGGGACTTCAGGGCTATGACGATCTTCTTTTCATGCATCTCTTCCTGCAGGGTGTAAAGGGCGAAGCCATAATCCATTTTGACCTTGGTATTGATGGACTCGAAGAATCTTCGGATCTCACTTTCCGACGCGTGAAGGAAAAAGGTGGATAGGGAGTCAAATATTATCCTCGCGGGTTTTCCCAGCTGGTCCATAGCTTCAGAGAGCCTCACGCTCACCAGGTTCAGATTCGCCGGGTTATCGACGTGGAGGACTTTGTCATCCTTAGGGCCGGTGGACCGGGTAAATACGTCTATGAAGAGAAAACTCTCACCTTCGTAGACACCCAAATCCACTCCCAGCTCCTTCATCCGCTTCCTGACCTCCGCAGGGCTTTTCTCGGTTGTTACGTAGACTACCTTTTCATCGTTTTTGAGGTAGCCCTTCGCCAAGTGGAGGCAGTACTCTGATTTTCCAACGCCGGGGGAACCGAGCAAGATTACACTATAGTTTTTGGGGAACACTTCGTCCATTTGTTTTAACCTCGCAGAACGGGATTTAGAATCTCTCTTGAAGCATTATGTGACACGGGACCATTTACAGTTGAAAATATGAAAACCATATTCTTAATAGTTTCTACTCGCTCCGGCTGGAACCAACATAAGTGCACAATTCAAAGGTAGTGAAGTATTTTAATCACTGTGGATAATTTGATTTTATGGTTTTGGTGGACGACGTAGGAAGTTACCCTTTGACAGGAGTTTCCAGGGGCGAATTTTCCAAGGCGTACAACCAGGCAAGAGAGCTGTATGCAAATGGAGAGGACATGCGCAAGGACACCTTCGTACTAGAGAACTTCTACATGCCCGTGGCCGAGTCCTTCGCATCCAAGTTAGCCTCAGGCATAGATGTGGTAACATACCCTCAGCACTATGATATGCATAAGCAGTTCTTAGAGCCCATCGAAAAGCACCAAACCGAGCCCTTTGTTGTTGACTCCAAATACGCCATTTTACCTGAGCTGTATGTGGTATCCGAGGAGGCCAAACGCCATTACGAAGAGACTGGAAATAAGGTAAAGCTGAAGGTCTGTGTAACCGGTCCCATCGACCTTTATACTCGAACGGATTTCGGATATCACGTCTATCCAGAGGTTCTAATGAATCTTGCAAAGAGCGTCAATGATTTCTTGAGGAATTCGATGCTAAAGGAGCGCCACATCTCCACCGAGGTAGTCTCTCTAGACGAGCCGAGCTTGGGATACGCCGACCTCCTCAACGTCGAAAAGAATGATTTGATAGAAGCCATAGATAGGTCGGTGAGGAACATCGATGCGACCGTGCAAATGCATCTTCATGGATTGGGCGCGAGCAACATTCCCCTCTCAGCAACTGGCGTGGATGTAATCACGGTGGAGTCAGCAGGATCACCTGAACAACTGAACCTCGTCTCGAAGACGGATTTGGAGGTCCATGACAAGTACCTCAGGGTGGGCGTGAGCAGAACTAACATTGATACAATTATAGCGGAGTGGCTCGAGAAGGGAATTCAACCCACCGACGAGCAACTTATTGATAGCGCTTCAATCATTAGGTCGAGATATGAGACGGCTCGAGAAATCTTCGGCGATAGACTCGCCTTCGCAGGACCGGATTGCGGGCTTGTGTCCTGGCCTTCCCAGGAGATCGCCCAACTTCTTCTTAAGAGGACGGTCGAAGCCATAAAGACATGATTTTTTATATTGGAAGGTTAGTTAATATGGATGCATGAGGAAATTTTTCCCCGCCATCCTCGTCTTATTTCTATTAGGGGGCTGCATCGGTAATGGGGAGGCCGAGCTGTCGAACTGGCCTTACGGCTATTCCAGCGCGGTTACGGTAACATTTGAGACTGAGAGGGCATCGGACGACCAATTGCAAGCCCTGGTGCGTGTCTTAAATAACAATGGTGCAAAGGCCACCTTTTTCATTATAGCCGGCTATTACCAGGAAAACCCAGATGCCCTTGAAGTCATAAGGGACTTTGAAGTCGCAAACATGGGATGGTACCAGACAACTTGGAAAGACAGCTCACTTACAAAAGAATTTCAGGACGGCGAGATCAGGAGGGGCCACGATTGGCTGACGGCCCAAGGATTTGAGGTCAGGGGATTTAGATCACCATTTCTAAAGAGCACGAAGGAGACTTACGCCGTCCTCCACGAGATGGGCTATACATACGACTCGAGCGAATTCTACGGGTTCATGCCGTATAAAATCGGGAGCATCGTGGAGATACCTTTGTCCGTGAACTACGATTTGTATTGGGACGAGCCGTCCATGAAATACTCCACCATGCCCGCCTACATCGCTTTCCAGAAGAGCCAGGAGGAGTCTGGGCTATTCACGTTTTACGGACATGCCAGTAGGACATACGACCATCTAGACAATTTCGACGAGCTCATGAGTTATGCGAGTAAGAGGAACGTATGGTTCGCTTCAGCATCTGAGGTCGCCGATTGGTGGAACAAGCGGGTGCAATTGGAATTGTGGGAAGAAGGGGATACAATAATGGTGGGGAACAAGGGTGGCGAGATAGTATCAGGTGCCACGGTCAAGATCAAGGGTGAGTGGGATGCGTCTGGCGTGACCGCCGTTAAAAACGCAGAGGGTTATACCTACGCTTTGCTACCTGACTTAGATCCGGGTGCAGCGGTTGCCATCGGCTTTAAAAAGCGTTAAGTTACTGCGCATTCTCAGAAAGTTTAAGTAGTGGCACGATTTAAAAAACAGTGTTACTATGTACCTCCTGCTCCTTGCTCTGATGCTCGGCTTCAAGCACAGCTACGATGCTGATCACCTTGTTGCCGTGTCCAACCTGATAGTCAAGAGTAAGTCCCAGCGGCAGACGTTTTGGATGTCGGTGAGCTGGGCGATGGGGCACATGCTTACGGCATCTATAGTTACGATTCTCCTTTTTCAGTTCAAGGAGTTCTTCCTCTCTAAGTTTTTACCGCATTTCGAACTCGTAGTAGGGATAATGTTGGTGGTTCTTGGAACTGTGAGCATTCTATCCATCAGAGGGGACATCTTCCATATCCACAGTCATTCACACGAGGGTGATACCCATGAGCATCCCCATGTACACTTGTCGAAGGATGAGCACTACCACACCCACATGTTCGGGATAGGGATAGTGCACGGCCTTGCGAGCAACGATGAGCTGCTGATATTATTCGCCGCGTCTCTCGGAATTACATCCTTAGGCGGACTTTTTGTTTATGTAGCAATTTTCAGTTTGGGAGTAATAGTAGGTATGGTGTTATTTGGATTTGTGATTTCCTATCCCAAGAGCAGGTTCGGCGGAGAAAGTATAAACAAGATGGTGACTTTCGCCGTGGGCACATTGAGCATTGTATATGGCCTCTGGATATTGGCCCCGCTGTTGATGGCTTAGGCCATGAGAGCACCAAGAAATTTGTAGCACCTGTTATTTCGATCAATTTAGTTGGGGGCTGAATTTGTAACTAATTATTGACGAATATTGTATTGCGTTGCTGCTAGCGTAAAGACTTCATTAGAGACCTAACTCTAAACAGTTCACAGCAAGTTTATAATATAGATATTCTATATACTAAAGACCAGAATAGCGAGTGCAGTGAGAAGGTAGGATGAAGCGGGAAAGCTTATTTTTAGGGAGATTTTGGGTCCTGGTATTAATTTTTGTTATCACATTCTTGATTAATACTGGAGGGACCTGGGCTGTAATAGAGTTCGACATCTCCAATACTTCCAACGGTGTGTTCCAAGGATATTCAAGTGCCGTGGCCAAGGAGAGCAACGATATGCTCGATGGCAGCGACGAGTATTACATCAAACCGATTAGAAGCGCAGTTTTTGGCGATAAGTCAACAACAGCCAGAATAGTAACTCCCATTGAGCCAGGCGTTGATGCTCAGGTGGAGGCCAGCTTCTCATCTATTTCACAGGGAAGGACAGGTACTATCGTGGTTCCCTTCACAAGGAACATGTCTCTGACGGAGATGGCGATACGGGTGAAGAACAAGGTCTTCAACGTCAAGATAACAGTGAAGGCGCTGGCATCGAGGCCCGCTGAAGTGACCCAGAACCTCACCGGCGAGGTCTTCAGATACCTCAAAGTGGAGCCCACTAATATCGTCGATGCCGATGTAGAGACTGTGACCATCAAGTTCAAGGTGGAAAAGCAGTGGCTCACAAATAACGAAATAGACCCAGCCAACGTTGTTTTGTTCAGGTACAGCGGAGGCGAATGGAACGCGCTACCGGCCCAGATGTCGAGCGAGGACTCTAACAATGTCTATTACTATGCTGAGTCACCAGGCCTCTCTTTATTCGCCATCTCAGGAGTGAGTGAGCCCTTAATACTCGAACCTGTTGTTGTAGAAACACCGCAGCCCACAGAAACCCTTGCTCCAACCCCTGCGCCTACTGAGGCGCCCGAGCCAACGCGCCGGCCGACGTCGTCTCCATATATACCACCTGAAGAGCCCGTTCCGACGACACCCAGTCCCACACTAGCTCCAACACCAGTCCCGCCGCCTAAGCCCGTGTATATGAGGACCTGGTTCGTTGTGACAGAGCTCATCGTACTTTTGGCAGTCGTAATCTTTGTTTTGTACCGGCAGGCTAAGAGAAGCATCAGAGAAGATGTGGAAAGGCTTAAGAAAGAGACTAATCGGCTAAAGGAACAGTTCAGACGACCTTGATTTTAGCTTCAGCATTGCTTCGAACTGTATACTTGCAAGTGCTTGATTTGCTGTCTCCCTTTCAAATCCGCGTCGCCCTATGGCACGTCCTTACCGATGGTTGAGGCTACAAGTTTTCCATGCTTCACGCCCCGAGCGCTTATGAGGGAATCTGCTATCCTCTTAACCTCCTCGGCTTGACCGCGGAGCACCAGGAACTCCATGCAGTTGTGCTCGTCCAGATGAACGTGCATACTCGACACGACATTGGCATGGTGCTCATGCTGAAGGGCCGTGAGTTTATCCATTACCCCCTTCACGTGATGATCGTAGACCAAGGTGAGCGCCCCTACAACGTCCCCGCCTTTTTCCCATTCGCTGGATACTATAAAATCCCTCATCAAGTCCCGAATGGCCTCCGATCTATTGGTATATCCCCTCTCCTTCATTACCTCGTCGAATTTTACCAGCAATTTAGGACTCAGGGAGACCCCAAACCTCTCGACCTTTTCCCTCGCCATGATGACAGGTGGGATACCGCGATTTAAAAATATAATGTTTCAAGTTGGGTTCCGAGAAGGATTTGAGTCCTTTCACATTTCAGAAATCTTAATATACGAACCCAATCCGAGGTTAGACTATGAATCTCAACTCTTCTGCGGCAAAAATCGCGAGAGAGATGATGGAGCGGCAGGAGGAACTCGGCTTGCGCACATCCATGCTGGAGAACGGCGCCAACATCATAGACTGCGGTCTCAATGCGCCCGGGAGTTTCGAGGCCGCAAAGTTGTTCATAAGGGCTTGCATGGGGGGCCTTGCGGAGGTGAAGTTCTCCTTTAGGAATCTGGACGCAGCGTTCATCCCCTGCGTGCAGGTTTGGACCGATTCGCCGGTGGTCGCTTGCCTAGCATCCCAGAAGGCAGGATGGAAGTTGGGGAGCGCAGATAAAGTGGCCCTTGGCTCTGGACCCGCCCGAATCCTGGCCAGAAAGCCCAAGGAGACCTTCGAGAAGATAGGGTATACGGAGGAATCAAAGGAGGCGGTCATCGCCATTGAAGCCGGATTCGAACCCACTGACGAGATGGCCGAAGATGTGGCTAATGCCTGCGGGGTTGACCTTGAGAACCTCTACATTTTGATTGCTAGAACAGCGTCTCTCGTGGGCTCCGCCCAAGTATCAGCCAGGGCGATTGAGGTGGCTCTCTACAAGATGGCGGCCTTGAACATGGATTTTAAAGGTGTATTGACGGCCTCGTCTGCAACGCCCATAGCACCCGTCGTTGGAGATGACTTTAGGATGATGGGAGCTTCGAACGATATGGTAATCTATGGGGCCACGGTCTACATGGTGCACTCCGGCGGAGGCGTCGACGTGGAGAAGATACCTTCCAATAGCGCGCCATCATATGGACGACCCTTCATGGAAATATTCGAGGAGGCCGATGGCGACTTCTACAATATAAGCCCCGAGGTCTTCGCACCAGCCGAGGTGTATCTGAATACTCTGGGGGATAAAAAAATCAGAAAGGCCGGTAGGATAAACACCGAGATACTGATGAAATCCATCGGCCTGGAGGGATAAAGCATGACGCGAGGCAAGGTGTACCTGGTCGGTGGAGGCCCTGGAGACCCCGGCCTTATCACCGTAAAGGGCCTGGAGCTTGTGAAGAGGGCCGACATAATAATCTACGATCGGCTGGTTAGTGAGGAAATAATAAACCAGGCAAGTGGGGACGCTGAACTTATCTACGTGGGCAAGCGAACCGGGAGCCATGCATTCAAACAGGACGAGATAAACGAGCTTCTTGTAAAGAAGGCAACGGAGGGGCCCGATAAGGTCATAGTCAGGCTGAAGGGGGGAGACCCCCTGGTCTTCGGCAGAGGCGGCGAGGAGATCAGGGCCCTCAAGAAGGTGGGCTTGGATTTTGAGCTCGTGCCAGGGGTGACCAGCGCCATAGCCGTGCCTTCCCTTGCCAATATCCCCCTTACGGATAGGGAATACGCATCCAGCTTCACTGTCGTGACTGGCCACGAGGACCCAGGCAAGGGCGAGCGGATGGACTATGGGAAGCTTAATGCTGATACCATCGTGGTGCTCATGGGCGTGGGCAACCTGCCCATCATCGTAGAGCAGCTCCTAATGACTAGAGATAAGGAAACGCCCGTCGCCATAATTCAGGAGGGCGCCAAGGAGGGGCAGAATGTTATCATAGGGGATTTAGGCACAATAGTCGAGAAATCCCAGAAGGAGCAGGTCAAGCCCCCCGCCATCGTGGTGATTGGCGATGTGGTGAAGCTGAGGAAGGAGTTCTCCAAGTAAATCTTTTCTGCGGCTTTAGATCGGCATACATCATTTCTTTGGCAGTTGCACATGGAAGATGGCCCCTTGTGGCGTGTTGTCCTCCACCCAAACCCTCCCCTTGTGAAGCTCTACTATCCTCTTTACTATGGCAAGGCCCAGACCGGAGCCCTTCACTCCTGATATCGTCCGCCTCTGGAAGCGCTCGAAGACCTCTTCTTTAAAGTCATCCGAAATCCCCGGTCCATGGTCTTTGAACATAATCGTGTAGCTCTCATCTTCTTCCAAGGATTCGATTACCACCTTTTCACCGTCAGGTGCATACTTGATGGCGTTGGTTAAAATGTTGGTAAAGACTTCTTCTATCACTGGATTTGCATTAATTGAAATGGGTCCTTCAATTTTGTTCTCCACATCCATGTCTCTCTCCGTGAGGAGGGGGCGATAATTCTCAACAACTTCATCGATCACTTTCTTCAAATCCAGGGTCGTGGTCTCTAAATCATCTTCGGACTCGAGTTTGGACAACTTTGTGGCGCCCTCGATGAGCTCAATAAGATCGTCCCCGCTCTTCTTAAGCAACTTTAGCTCGAGCTTATCTGGGTCTTCTTCTAGGAGGGTCTCCGCGGACATTTTGATAACGCTCGCCCGATTCAAAAGGTCATGGCGCAATACATCGGTGAACAGGTCTTTAATATGGTTTATCTCTTCTTATTGTATCTTTCATTTCAATAGCCCAAGGCAGAACATCTTTATTCCAGTCGATTTTTACCGTATAATCCCTGATACCTTTTTTCATTACGTGTACATATTTCCAGAGTGTTGTATTTCTTCTCTTTCTTTTTCCGCTCTTTAGATATTTAATTGAACAACACACCCCTTTTTTGTATAAATAGCATATGGAACAATTAGTATCCAGTTCTATACAATATCCGCATTTACCTACGACTTGCAAAAATGTGTAACCATCTTTAGTGTTGAATCTAATGTGCAATCTAGCCAAAACTACAATCCACCACCATTTACTGCAGGATATTTTCCAGTTCTCTCTTGAAATTTTTCTTATTGCCGGATTATTTCCCATATTCCCTCCTATTTTTAAATATAAAAAACTAAATCTAATATAATCTTATCGCATTTACTGATATTCCACAAAATAGGAATAATTATTTAATATGCTATTGCCGATTGTTTTTACATTATTGATATTTCCCGGAATGTTTATGGCATTCATTCCCATGATGCCGGCACTGCCTTATATGTTTTTGATGGCGGTGATTTTCGGCTTCTTCGACGGGTTTGAAAGATTAACGGTTGGCAATTTTTGGGTTTTGGGCGGGATACTTGTTGCTTCAATTTTGATTGATTACTTCTCCGGCATTATTGGAGCAAAGTATGGAGGCGCGTCACGAAAGGGAATCCTATTCGGATTTATCGGTCTCATCATTGGTTTTATTCTCTTTCCTCCGTTTGGAGGATTTTTAGGACTCTTTGC
>CBDUVV010000016.1:0-13520 GCA_965370755.1 uncultured archaeon
CCGTCTATTCCTTCCAAAGCTATGAACATTGATGTACCTCAAGTATTGTTTTAGGTTTAGTTCACTATATATTTTGTCCGATTATTGACCCATCCACCCCTAGAGTATCTATTTATCCAATATCGGATAAACTAAGGATATGGATTTGGCAGAATTGTCATGGCCAGAGGTTAAGGAATATCTCGGTCGAAGAAAAGACATCATAGTTCCCTTGGGTTCCGTCGAGGAACATGGATACCATCTACCCCTTTCTACGGATAGTGATATTGCGTTGGGCATCTCAAAGGAAGTTTCCAGCAGGACGGACATCATATTGGCGCCGTTGATTCATTATGGAGTATGTAACACTACCCGGGCGTATCCCGGCACTATTGCCATCACTTTTGATAGTATGCGCTCTCTTATAGCGGACATTCTTTCTAGCCTCGAAGATAGTGGATTTGAGAGGATTTATTTCATCAGCGGTCATCTGGGCTCCTCCCATGTGTCGGCTTTAAAGGAGGCATCACGCAGTTCAGGGCTTGATGTATTCTTCCTTGATCACCGGAAAGTGGACATTTCAGACATTATAGAGACAGAGGCCTTCCATGCCTGTGAGGCCGAAACGTCCCTCATGCTTCACCTCCATCCAGAGAAGGTTGTGATGGAAAAGGCCGTGGATGAGGACATCGAGCATCTTGCATACGATGTGAGGGGCATCAAAAGGACTGAAAGCGGCGTATGGGGCTACCCCACGAAATCCTCTGCAGAAAAAGGAAAGGCCTTATTGGATAGAATAGTGGAAGATTTCTGTAAATTTATTGAATCAAACAAGTCGAAGTAATGGACGTCTGTTGAGCTAGAGCATCATTAGGACGCCTTTTTCTATGTACTTCTTCGCGTCAGGTATCAGTAGACCATGACCAGGTGCGATTATGTCAACGTCCAGGTTCTTCTTTCGAACGTTTATGGCGGCATGGGTAACATTTATCAGATGCCCAAATTTGACCGCGTTGTACGTCTTCATGTCCTCGGTCATATCGCCTTCAGCGAAGAGTGTCCATTCCTTTGTGTATGTGCCAAATGCATCTGCAGAGAAGAGTACCTTGTCCGTCTCGTCGTAGTAGAAAACCGAGTCGGGAGTGCACAGAAAGGGTGCTGACACTATGCTTAGCTTTCTCTCCCCAAGGTCAATCACATCCTTATCATCGACGATCCGGATCTTAGGTTTCGCTCCCATTAGGGCTATTACTTCCTCGCCGTAGTTCGAAGATGTTATGACTTCAGCGTCTCCATACTCCTGTAATATTTTCGGCAGACCCCCTGCGTGATCGACATCAGCGTGAGTTAAAAGTATGTAATCGATATTCTCTGAGCCAATCAAGCTTTTGATATTTTCAATGACCTTGTCAGCCGTATCAGGGGCCGTAGTGTCTATCAGGGTGTTTTTCTTGTCTTTTATAAGAAAAGCATTGAGAGATATATTCTTCTCGGGTAAAAATACACCAACCCAATAAAGTCCTTCGGTGATTTTCCGCTCCATTTACCCTCCTCCTAGCTACTTTTTATTCTTCAACTTGAAAAACTTTGTGATGCACTGAATCCTGTTTGTCGATTCACATCCGCCGTTAATGGTAGGGTGAAGTAGAACCTCGTTCCCTTCCCTAGCTCGCTCTCTACCCATATTTTTCCCCCATGGGCATCGATAAGTCCTTTCGTAATCGCCAAGCCAAGTCCCGTTCCAGGATACTTTCTCCTAATACTCGCATCCGCCTGATAGAACTTGTCAAAGACCCTATCCGCCTCCTTCTTGGGTATGCCCATGCCCGTGTCAGCCACACAAATCTTCACGGAAGAATCATCATTTTCAGCAGTAATCTCGACAGAGCCGCCTTTTTTGTTGAACTTTATGGCATTACTGATAAGGTTACTAAAAACCATGTTCAAGGCCTTCTCATCAGCACCCACCACCAACTCCGAACTCAGATGCGATTTCAATGCCACATCGTTGGACTCAGCGAAGCTCTCCAACTCCGTCAACGTATTAGATACTACGCCTGCAATATTAACGGGCTTAATCTCCAACTCCTTAGAACCTATCCGAGTGAACTCGAGGAGATTTCCCACAAGCTGATCCAACCTCCACGCATTCCTCTCACTCACTTCAACAAGCTCTGCACGTTCCGCCCTAGTATCCTCATCACGTATCAAATCCAAAGAGGCGAGTATAGACGTAATCGGAGTTCTAAGCTCATGACTAACATTAGAAAGGAACTCGTCCTTCATCTTATCAAGATCCAAAAGCCGCTCATAAGCCTCACGCAAACGCACCTCAGCCTCAATCTCTTTAGAAATGTTCTTAGATATACCGACAGTACCTATTGGTTCCCCTTCACTGTCCTTCAAGAGAGAAAGAGACAGACTTATATCGATGATATCTCTGTCTGAATTATAAATCTTGGTCCGCACATTCCTGATGGTTTCACCCTTGAAAAGTTCCTCTACCCATTTTAACCTCATTTCTCGAAGATCATCAGGAAAGAGTTCGAGAACTGATTTACCTACGAGATCCGAGTCCTTATAGCCGTAGAGCTCCTCAGCACCACGGCTGAAAGATGTTATCTGGCTATCTAGATTGGTTGTGACGATAGCATCTGCACTACTCGATATCACGTTGTCCAAGAAGTCCCGGGTCTCCGCAATCTCCTTGGTCCGCTCAAGAACCTTCGCCTCCAACTCCTTGGAATATTCCTCAAGGCGAACATGAAGCTCAGCACGTTCCATAGTTAGGCCAGCATGTTGGCCAAAATAAGCAAGCCTTTCAGCATCAACCTTGGTAAGCTCACGCTTACTTCCAACGCCTATTACGCCTACCACTTTTTTCTCTGAAACTAGGGGTACGCCAAGGCCCCATTTCACGCCAGATGCCTTGGCAAGGGCAGGAGCAAGCGCTTGGATGGTCTTATCCTTTGTGTGACTGCGCACTGTCCAAGCGGTGTCTTTGGTTATAACGGGCTTCTTTTTACTTATTACCTCAGTGAGGATGCTCTCATCGTATAAGGGCACGGCATAGCCCCGTGCCTTTACTCCAGTCATCTTTTCTAATTTCTTGACAACCTTTGAATCCACATGATATGCCTTGCATATAGCATGCTTCCTCTTCTCATCAACGACATATATGGCTGTGGTCTTGTATCTGAATACCGACGCAAGGCCATCAGTAATAGCCTTGAAGACCTCACCCATGGGAGCTCCAGCATTTAACAGACCATTAATCTTTTGGAGGAGGAGAAGTTCCTCTTGAAGCTCCTTCCTCTGAGTCTCATCCAGTACTACAGCAAAACTACCGATAGATCCACCTTCCTCAGCCTCAAGTGGTGTCTCGCTTACTCGGAGATGGAGGAGTTCCCCATTATTAGCCACCCCGGTTAGCTCGTGACATATAGGTGTCCGCTCCTTCTTTTTCCATTCCCGTTCCAAAGTCTTCTTGCTCTTTTTATCCAAGAAGGATGTGAGTTTCTTTCCTACGAGCCTTTTCATATCGTAGCCCAAGATTTCGCTCATCGTCTTATTCACCATGGTGATGGCGCCCTTCTTGTCTACAATCCAAATCCCCTCGCCCATACTCTCCACAAGGGTCCTGTACTTCTTCTCGGACTCCGAGAGCTCTTCACTCGTTTCTTTTAGAGTGTTTATAGTGGTGTCTATCTCTACGAAGCCGAGCCTAGCGAAAGCCAGTGCTATAAGCATACCAATAGCCCAGAGGAATGTGATATACTCGCTAGTAGTAAAGCTGAGGGCTTGTAGGAAGAAAAGGCCGGTTAGAGCACCGAGCCTGCCCAGACCTTCCAACAATATTGGGGTGATTACTAAGAGTATGAAGAGGCTTAGGTAGCGGAACTCGGGTCTCCTTCCCACTTTAATCATCCTGTAGATGGGGTGTATAACGAGGAAGGAGAGGAGTATAAAAACATACATTTGTGCCGTGCCCCACCATATGAGGAATTTTAATCTTAAAGTCGGCTCCCGCGGCGTTCTCTTGCCCTGAAACGTGAGTACAGCATCGTCGATTGAATGTGCCAAGCTATCGATGTTCCCGATGGTAGGACGTCTCCTAGAATTCGTGAACTCGTTTCGAATACCGATGTATAACTCCGGGTCCATGCGAGCAACTTCATCTCTTATCGAATCGAATATGAAGAGGGCATCGTTTATGGCGGAGACTGCAAGACCCGGTGCCTCCCGGTTCACGTGGGCCTTAGCCGTAGTTAAGTAATCCCCAACCAGGACCAGTTGCACAATTTCCTGGGACCCCGTGCCTCCGAACTCCAGGGTCCTCGCGCCCAGATCGAAGCTGTGACCGTGTCCATAACCCTCGAAGCCGCCTGCGTTATCCATCACCGCGACCCCGAAGCGGTATATATTTGCTACGTCGAACTGGACGTCGTCATCGTGCCCTGTGTTCAACTTTCTTTTAACTTCTAAGCTCCAAACACCATCCTTCCACACCCCCTTGGCCTCTACGTCTCCCCTGCTGCCCACTGGTTTCTCTAAGACATACCCCGGCACGGTGTCCCCAATATCAAAAGATGCTGTAGGGGTTATCTCCACCGCTTCGTCATTGTCTACCTCGCTTTGAAAGATGAATCTAGCATCTCGCAGGTCAGTGGGATTTGGTTCATAGTACATTGGCCCTGTTTTATCCTCGTTGATATTCTCTCCATAGCTCCCACCGATCTTTGCGTCGCCATAGCGCCCGGTCCATCTAATTGGAACCCCAAAAGGGTCAAGCTCATAGGGCGCAACGGTTTCATTCACAAATTTGTCGTCCGCATAGCCTGCAGGATTGGTCCTCGAAGCTTTCCAGTGCCATGAATCAGCCTTTTCACCCGGGGCATTGGCATGCATCCTGTCCCCGTGGCATAGCATCGCACACCCACCAATATTAAAACCCCTAACGGAATCGTCTATGTTCCAAAAGATGGCAAGCCTGTCCTCGTCACCCGACTTTACCCATTCACTATCCCCAAAAGTCCACTGCCTTTTATCTACGCTTTCAGTTTGATCAGGCCACGACGCATGGATGTATATGTAATCATCATCGTATAAAGCGCGTAAAACAATATCCAGCTCACCAATACTCCCGTCTTGAACAGGTGCAACAAGTGCTTTTGCATTCGCCCAAGAGGCTTCATTGGTAAAGCCATCTACGGTTATCGCTTCAGTCGTCCTATCGGCGGTAAGTATGGTGCTATAGCCAGCGCTTGCCTCAGTCAAAGAAGGCATGCCAGCTAATATATAGACGATAAGCACCGCTATAACAAGATCAACGGAAATCCAGTATCTCTTATATGTACTCATGAGGCCCAGCTTTATTTTCTTGAGTAAACTGTCTCTTTTATCTTTCTTTAAAATTTATTAATAAATAATTAAATTTTTTTTTATCGCTGGTTGTTTTTAATGGCAACTCATACGCGCACAAATGAACTTTGTGTATTACTACATACTCATTTTTGAGCCAAGTCGCTTGGCAGAATGAGCAAGAACCTAGTTCCTTTACCAACTTCGCTCTCTACCCATATTTTCCCCCCATGGGCCTCGATAAGTCCTTTCGTAATCGCCAAGCCAAGTCCAGTCCCAGGATACTTTCTCCTAATACTCGCATCCGCCTGATAGAACTTATCAAAGACCTTACCCACCTCCTCCGTAGGTATGCCCATACCCGTGTCAGCCACACAAATCTTCACGGAAGAATCATCATTTTCAGCTGTAACCTCGACAGAACCCCCTTTTTTGTTGAACTTTATGGCATTACTGATAAGATTACTAAAAACCATGTTCAAGGCCTTCTCATCAGCACCCACCACCAACTCCGAACTCAGATGCGATTTCAATGCCACATCGTTGGACTCAGCGAAGCTCTCCAACTCCGTCAACGTATTAGATACTACGCCTGCAATATTAACGGGCTTAATCTCCAACTCCTTAGAACCTATCCGAGTGAACTCGAGGAGATTTCCCACAAGCTGATCCAACCTCCACGCATTCCTCTCACTCACTTCAACAAGCTCTGCACGTTCCGCCCTAGTATCCTCATCACGTATCAAATCCAAAGAGGCGAGTATAGACGTAATCGGAGTTCTAAGCTCATGACTAACATTAGAAAGGAACTCGTCCTTCATCTTATCAAGATCCAAAAGCCGCTCATAAGCCTCACGCAAACGCACCTCAGCCTCAATCTCCCCAGAAATATCCTTAGAAATCCCGACAGTACCTATTGGTTCCCCCTCACGGTCCTTCAAGAGAGAAAGAGACAGACTTATATCGATGACATCTCTGTCTGAATTATAAATCCTTGATCGCACATTCCTAATGGTCTCCCCCTTGAAAAGCTGGTTAAGCCATTTTAACCTGACTTCACGAAGTTCCACGGGGTATAGTGTTAAAACAGGTTCGCCTAGGATGTCTTTTGCCATATAGCCGTAGAGCTCCTCGGCGGCACGACTGAAAGAGGTTATCTTGCCATCAAGGTCTGTGGTAATAATTGCGGCCGCACTACTTTCTATCACGTTGTCCAAGAAGTCCTTAGTTTCAGCGATTTCGTTGGTCTTTGCCATTACGCTTTCGCTCAGCCGCTTGTTAACCTCAGCTATGGTCCAGATGGATAACGTGCTTTTCGTCAGATAGGCCATTAAACCAGTGAGAAGTAAGAGAGAAGCGGAGCCGAAAATAAAATAAACATCATCGTATCCGAGGTATTCGAACACATGGCCTACAGAATGTAAAACGACTACTGTGACCACAATCATCCATGATTTTGCGATCTTTTTGAATACTTCTTGGTCTCGGATCATTTCCAAGAACAAGAGCAAGTGGATTGCCAAGAGGGATGTTATAAGGGACAAGAAAATCAATAGTATATACAAAACATTGGCCATCTCATTCCTCCTCCTTGCCTATTGTACTGGCCAACAATGTACTCAAGACCATTGCAAACATAAGGAGGAATACGTGTATTGTTTCCCCCCACTCATGGACCTCGTGCAAATTCAGATTTGGGTAGTATGGGTCAACGAACCTAGACAATTCTGAAATAAGATAAATTACGAGGGAAACACCGAAGAGGGATAAAGCCAGGCTGTATTCTTTCCATCTTTCCATCAGCTTGACTCTTGCTTTCTCTGAATAAAGGCGGTCCCCGTAGTAGTAGCCAATGACCAATATGGTTATTCCTATGAAAATTGTAAGAACGTTCTCCAGGAGAAAGAAAAACTCAAGATCACTCATTGTTATCCTTTACCCAATTAAATAACATATATAATAAGCATACATATTCTACGTGTTAAATATACTTTTCTAAGTGTTAAATATACTTTTGCCAACTACCGCTATTATCATATTATTTGAAGGTTAATCGTATTTCATGCGATTGATTGTAACGTCGCAGCAGGATGTCGCGGGCTCAAACGTGTTTAACGCGTTATCCAAGAGCTTCACAGAAGACGGCGAATTCGAGGGGAGGCCGCTTTACAAGAAAGAAGATATCTGGTTGATTGCGACAGAAAAGAGACAAATCGAAGCCGGACACCTTGACTCCTTTTTTCAGCCCGAATACTACGTCTTCGCCTCGCGGCACAGCAGCGCCTCAAAAGAAAGGACCCTGACGGTTCATGTGACTGGAAATCTCTCAGGCGAAGCAAGATACGGAGGCCGTCCGAATGAACTTGCCTACTGCAACGCTGAAGCCATGAAAGTAGCCTTAATCGAACTTCAAAAGGGTAAAGAAGAGTTGAAACTTGATTACCGTGTCTCCCTCGAGGCTACCCATCACGGTCCCACAGAGTTGCAAAAGCCCGTGCTCTTCGTCGAAGTAGGGAGCACAGATGATGAATGGAATGACGACGATGCCGTGAACCTTGTAGCCAAGGCTGCCCTCAAAGCGGCCCAGAACAGGGCTAGATTCGATAAGGCCATAGGTATAGGCGGAAGCCATTACACGCCTCTCCACACTAAGGTGGTATTAGAAAAGGAACTTGCCATTGGACACATAATACCTTCGTACTCCATTCCGAACCTTGCAAAAGAAACCCTCCTCCAAGCTGTAGAAAAGACAGGAGCAAGTTTTGCCTATCTTGACTGGAAAGGTATGAAGTCTGAAGAGAGATCGAAGATAAAAGAATTATCCGCACAAATAGGCTTGGAGCTAAAAAGGGGTAGGGACCTTAAGGCGCAACCTTCAGAGCTAGAGGGATATCATGAATATAGCCTACCAAATGATTTCATAGACGAGGTTGCAAAGGTGTCCAATGAAGCCTTAGAGAGCGTTTTTCAGTATCTGGGTGGTGTGGTTCGGTATACTAAGGAGGGTAGAATACGGAATGTCTTTATGGCACAACAAGACATCCGGGATGAATTGATAAGAGAATTTATCGGAATATTAAGGGAAAAGTATGAAGTACGGGTTCAGTGGGACGAAGGTACCATTATTCTCGAAGAAAACAAATTTGACACAGAGAAAGCCAGGACTTTGGGGCTAAAGCCTGGCCCGCTGTTTGGAGAACTTTCACGTGGCAACCAGATTATGCTCAACGATAAGATAATAACCCCTTCTATGGTGCAAAAAAAAGTGGAAAAAGTTATCCCATTCATAGTTAAGGGCTAAAACCTCAAACGATGCGGATAAAGGAGATTTTAGAAGTTGCTAGTCCTGGAGAAGGGCTTCCTGAAAATAGGCCCCGGATAACAGAAAGTTTATATTATACCTAAAGTTTAAATAGTCTTAAAATTACTTCACAGCACGGAGGTGTTTTTGCTCTTGGAAACGGCTATAGAAGAGGCCATTCGGCGGACTGACGCCCGGCGGACTGACGCCCGGCGGACTGATGTAAAACAGCATACTCAAAGTGGATTAGACAGCGAACTTGAAAAGCTCCTCTCTAAGACAAAGGCAAAGATACTTGTTATCGGTGCTGGTGGAGCCGGTGGGAATACCATAAGCCGCCTCATGGAGGTAGGGATAGAAGGGGCTGACGCAATCGCAATAAACACCGACGCCCAGGATCTCCTTTTTTCAAATGCAATGAAGAAGGTCCTCATCGGAAAAGAGCTTACCGGAGGTCTGGGAGCTGGATCCATACCTCAAATAGGGGAGGAGGCAGCCAAGGAAAGTGAAGATGACCTTAAGGAAATAATCCAGGGAGCGGATATCGTTTTCGCAACATGCGGACTCGGCGGTGGCACTGGCACCGGGAGTTTGCCGGTGATAGCGAATCTGGCCCAAAAGCTTGGGGCCTTAACCGTCGCCATAGTTACTTTCCCCTTTTCCATGGAGGGCTTGAGACGGAGGGGTAATGCCGAGATGGGCTTGGAGAAGCTGAGAAAAGAAGCGGATACCGTAATAGTTATACCAAACGACAAACTTCTGGAAATCGCCCCTAACCTGCCCTTGCCGGCTGCCTTCAAAGTAGCCGATGAGATATTGGTAAGAGCAGTAAAGGGTGTGACAGAACTAATTACTAAACCAGGATTGATTAACTTAGATTTCGCCGATGTTCGAGCCGTTATGGAAGGCGGGGGAGTTGCCATGATAGGCATGGGTGAAAGTGACACCGAGAACAGGTCGATAGAGGCCATAGAAAAAGCCGTGAATTCACCATTGCTAAGCGTAGACATAACCGGTGCAAAGGGCGCACTGATAAACGTCGTGGGCGGCGATGATTTGACCTTAGCAGAAGCTGAACAAGTGGTGCAAGTGGTCTCAGAAAGGCTCGATCCTCGGGCCAATATCATATGGGGGGCTCAGGTAGAGGACGGACTTAAGGGCCTACTCAGAGTGATGATTGTAGTTACAGGTGTCAAATCCAAACAGATATTGGGTGCTGAAAACATGGCAAAACCAGAGACGGAGAGCACTCTAAAGCAGGAGCTGGGCATAGACTTCATCGAATAGACAATGATTAGCGAAACGCTTAAAAACTGGGACAGAGTGATTAAGCTCTCCAGAAAGCCCAGAAGGGGTGAATTCATTACCATCGCCAAGATAACCGCCCTGGGCTTGTTGCTGGTGGGCTTTATCGGCTTTATCATAAGGTTGATAATCCAGCTTACTGGTATCGCCCTTTAAACTCCGAGCGAAACGACGCTCTTTTTGGAGACTAGATGAAATGGAAGCTGAAAGTGAAAGCAGGATATTCGCAGTAAGGACCACGATAGGTCAGGAGCGGACAGTAGCTGACATGATCACAAACAGGTCCGAGAAAGAGACCTTCGAAGTATTCGCGATTTTGGTCCCTTACGACATAAGAGGCTACATCATGGTGGAGGCGTTAAACAAGAGCGAGATAGAAAAGTCCCTAAAGGGGGTTTCCCATGCCAGGGGCATCGTTGAGGGCGTGATTGATGTTGGGGAAGTGGAGAAATTCTTCGAGCCAAAGCCCATGGTTACCAAGGTGGAACCTGGGGATATTGTAGAACTTACCAGCGGGCCTTTCAAGGGCGAGAAGGCGAGGGTCGTAAGAATAGACATTAAAAAGGAAGAGATAACAGTGGAGTTCTTCGAGGCCACGGTGCCGATTCCAGTTACCGTAAAAGGGGATAACATCAAGGTGGTCAGGAGAGAGGAGACCGAGACGGCCGAAGACGAAACAAAGGAGGAGGAAAAGTGAAACAGTCTATAAGCAGCCTTGTTGAGGGTGGAAAGGCCAGTGGCGGGCCTCCACTTGGACCTGCTCTCGGTCCAATGGGCGTCAATATCACCGCCGTCATCGATGCCATAAATGATAAGACCAAAGAATTCAGCGGGATGAAGGTACCCGTGACGGTATTGATCGATCCAGCCACCAAGGAGTTCGAGATTGAGGTTGGGACTCCGCCGACTAGCGCCCTCATCTTAAAGGAGATTGGCATCGAAAAGGGAAGCGGCGAAGCGAGTACCGAGGTGGCCGGAGACCTGACATTAGAATCGGCCAAAAAGGTAGCCAGAATGAAGGGAGAAGGCATACTAGCTAACAGCACCAAGGCAGCCGTAAGGGAGGTTCTGGGCACTTGCGTCTCCATGGGCGTAACAGTTGAAGGCAAACCCCCAAAAGAATTTTTAAATGAGATAGCACAGGGACTTCATGACGCTGCATTGAAAGAGGAGGATCAAAGTTAATGGTTAAGACTGACTCCATCGCTAAGGGCATCAAGGAGATGCGGGACAAGACAAAACAAAGGAAGTTCGTCCAGGGCATCGATTTAATGTTGGCCCTAAAGGACATCGACATCAATAAGCCTGAGAATCGGCTGAACGAAGAAATTGTGCTCCCCGCCGGCATGGGTAAAGATGTGAAACTGAGTCTGATCGCCACTGGCGAGTTGGCGCTACAGGGCAAGAAGGTCATAGACAAGGTCATATCGAAGGAGGACTTGGAGGAATTAGGCAAGGATAAGAAGGCCACGAAGTTGTTGGCCAATGAATACGATTTCTTCATAGCTCAATCTGATTTGATGGTGACAGTGGGCAAGACTATAGGCTCGGTGCTCGGACCCCGGGGGAAGATGCCAAAGCCAGTTCCCCCAAATGCCGACTTAAAACCCTTGGTTGAGAGGCTCAAAAAGACCATCAAGATAAAAATGAAGGACACGCCCATAGTCCAGGTTCCCGTGGGCACCGAGGAGATGGATGATCAGAAGCTTGCGACGAACATCGAAGCGGTGCTGAACTATCTGGAGGGGAAGTTGGAGAAGGGCATCAACAACATACGCTCTGTCTACATCAAGGCCACTATGGGGCCGAGCGTGAAGCTGGAGGTTAAGTGATGGCAAAAGTTGCCCAATGGAAGCTTGAGGCCGTGGATGAGCTCAAGGTCCTGCTCCTAGAGTATCCTGTGGTAGGGGTAATAGACATAGGGAGTATGCCGGCTAAGCAGCTCCAGAAGATAAGGAAGCTCCTGAAGGGGGACGCTATCATCAAGATGTCAAGAAAGACCATCATGCATCACGCCCTTGAGAAGGCTGCCACGGAGGAGAAGAGCCTGGTGAACCTAGAAGAGCACATCAAGGGACAACCCGCATTCATATTTTCCCGCATTAACCCATTCAAACTCAACAAAATCCTCATCAAGAATCGGGCATCGGCCCCGGCCAAGGCCAATAGCATAGCCCCAATTGATATCCTCATTAAGAAAGGGGAGACGCCTTTTCCGGCCGGGCCCTTGCTCGGTGAAATGCAGCAGGTTGGCATCCCCACCACCATCGCCGGCGGGAAGATAACGGTCAAAATGGACAAGGTCGTTGTACGGGCGGGGGAAACCATAAGCCCGAAACTCGCCGATATCCTCGGTAGGCTGGGAATAGAGCCCGTGGATCTATCATTGGAGATGATGGCCGCCCATGAAGCTGGCGTTGTTTTCCCATCCGAGGTATTGACGGTAGACGAGGCAGGCTTAATCTCGGACATACAGAAGGCCCACAGTCAAGCCTTCAATCTATCAGTAAACTCCGCTTTCCTGACGAAGGAAACGGCCACGGCCACCTTGGCTAAGGCCTTTTCCGATGCCAGATCTCTGGCGCTGGAGGCTGGAATATACGAAAAAGAAGTAATCGATCAGATCCTGTCGAGGGCCCATGCAAAGGCCGCCGCTCTGGAGTCGGTAATAAAAGAGCCCTTGGAGTCAAAATTGAAGGAAGCCGGGGAGAAACCAAAACCAAAACAGAAAGCAAAACCGGCGGCGAAGGAAGAAGCCGAGACAGCAAAACAACCAGCCGAGGCGCCAAAAGAAGCTCCTAAGGAGGACAAGGGATCTGAATCTGACCTAACTAATATAAAGGGGTTAAGTAAAAAGAAGGCAGAACAGTTCAAAGGGGCTGGAGTGGCTAGCGTTGAGGACCTTTTGAAGGCGGACCTTAAGGAGCTATCCACAAAGACTAAAATCCCGATTAAAGATTTAGAGAAATATGTTGCTGACGCTAAAAAAGGAGGTGAAAACTAAGATGGAATACGTATACGCTGCTCTTCTATTGCACTCATCGGGCAAGGATCTCAACGAGGCTAATCTCACCAAGATCCTCAAAGCGCCTGGAATCAAGGTTGACGAGGCCAGAGTAAAGGCCCTTGTAGCGACCCTTGAGGACGTCGATATAGACGAGGCCATAAAGCAGGCAGCAGTAACCGCCGTTGCACCAGTTGCAGCACCAGCGGCTCCTGCAGAGGCTGCCAAAGAGGAAGAGGAAGAGACCGAAGAGGACAAGGAAGAGACAGAAGAAGAGGCACTAGCAGGACTTGGAGCCCTTTTCGGCTGAAGCAACCTTCTGGCCGTTCTCCTCAGTCTGTTTTTCTCAATCCAGTTGATAGCACAACATGTCTGGATAGCCCCAGCTTTGCCTCATCGATACCTAGTGCTAGGCCGATCAGTTGAGTTGTGTTGAAGATGGGCATGGCCAGATCAGTTTTTTTCCTTTTCCCTGCTTTGGGCTGGAAGGCATCTAGGGAGACGTGGCACAGGGTGCAGGGCGTCACCATGAGCTCAGCGCCATTTTCTTTCGCGTTCCCTATATACCTG
>CBDUVV010000017.1:0-12700 GCA_965370755.1 uncultured archaeon
CCTCCATTATCCTCTCGAAAGCACTTTTCACTTCTTCTGGAGAACCAAGATTCAACCACACTCCCTTGGCTTCGGTTTTATGAAGAATGTCCCCGGATGCTATCTTCATGGCAACAGGGTAGCCTATTTCATCCGCCATCTTGACGGCATCTTTTTCGTTTTTAGCTATCCCGCCTTCAGCCGCTGGAATACCAAGCTCTTCGATCAGCCGAAACTCATCCATACAAAATCTCCCCTCTTCTTATCAAGGCCTTTACCGCCGAAGCGGCCCTCCGAAGATCTGGAAATGCTGGGACACAGTTTTTCATGAGCATTCTCATGGGTTCTTTAATTCTCTCTCCGCCGATCCAAGCTGAGACTACTGGGACATCAGCGGGTTTGGAACCATCCAGTATCCCGCGGGCGACGTCCATAGGCTCCACAAGGGACGTTTCCACATGGAGTGCGACAACCACATTAACATCCGATTCCTTCAGAACATCTATTGTTTTCTTATACCTCTCATACTCCCCATCACCAAGGACATCTATGGGATTTCTAGGAGAGGCGATATCAGGCAAGAATGCTTCGAGCCTTCCTCTTATTTTTTCATCCAGAAGCGGGACCTCGGCACCAAACCCCTCTATCAAATCGCTGAATACTACCCCCGAACCACCCCCATTCGTCACTATACCAACTTTTCTTCCTTTCGATGGATTTTGATAGGTTAAGGCGAGGGCCATATCGAGGAGATCGGTTGTATCATTTGCTGATATAATTCCCCCCTGTTTGAACGCAGCCTCGTAGAGATCATATTTTGAAGTAATTACACCGGTATGAGAGCCAGCTGCCCTGGTGCCCCCTGCTCCCTTACCACCCTTAAGGGCAACGATGGGCTTTTCTTTAGAGACCTTTTTAGCGGCATCAATGAACCTAGCGCCGTCTTTGGTACTTTCAATGTACATGGCTATGACCTTTGTATCATCGTCTTGACCCAGGTAATCAATGAGGTCGGCGTCGTCTACGTCCATCTTGTTCCCCATGCCGACCAGCTTGCTTATCCCGACATTCTCCGCTTTCATCCACATTATCAGAGCTTCTGCCATAGCTCCGGATTGGGTTACGAATGAGATATCTCCTGTAGGTGGCATTCCATAGGCAAAGCTGGCATTCAAGTTGTGCTTTGTGTTTATGAGCCCGAAGGTGTTGGGCCCGATCACCCTAAAGTTACATACGTCTGCCTTCTTGCACAATTGAAATTCCAAATCTTTTTCACCTACCTCACTGAAGCCAGCAGAGACAACAACTACGCCCCCCAGTCTCTTTCTTCTGCACTCATCGAGAGAACCCTCCACCTTATCTGCCGGTACGGCGACAAGTACGAGGTCAATGTCCTCGGGTACCTCGCCAATATCTCTATAGGTCTCTAGGCCGAGTATTTCTTCAGATTTAGGATTAATGGGATATATACGTCCACCAAAGTTGTTTGTGAGGAGGTTGTTTGCGATCCTATTTCCAACCTTTTTTGGATCTTTTGAGGCCCCTACAATTGCAATTGATTCTGGGTAGAAGAACTTGCGCATTAGAGTTAATTCTCCATTTAATCATTAATAAGCTGAGCGCACGTAATCAATAAAAAGTGGGGCCGCTGAGATTTGAACTCAAGTCCATGGCTCCCAAAGCCACGATGATAGACCAGGCTACACTACGGCCCCATGTATGCTAGTTGGTAACCTTGCTTTCTACTTCTATAGGAATATAAGAATAACCCCGCAATCCGGCTAGAAAGATCGGTAGGGAGAGTAGAGTCAAGACCCACTTGAATATGATGGTTGAGGCTATGCTGCCTAAGAGCGCATTGAACTCCACGAGGCCAACGTATGCTATGAGGTGGAAGACCACAGTATCAAGGACCTGGGCTATACCTATTGCTCCAAGGTATTTTATTATCAGGTTCCTCCCAGCTGAATTGTAAATGTAGTTGTTCAGGGTCATGGCAAGGGCGTAGGCGATGAGCGATCCAAAAACGATTCGCACTTCTGTGCCCACGAGCCATCCGAAGGTCTCGCTGGCGAAGTCTGGGAAAACCCCGTGGTATTCTGGAATCAGATTCTCAATTTGTAGATTTATTATAAAAATGGCGTTGGCGAAGAGGCCTGCGACGATGATCTTATTTCCCTCTCCCCTTCCCTCGTTTTCGTTTAGGATGTTTGCCAAGGTGTAGATTAGAATGTAGGCGAACATTCCACCGAACATAAGGTTGTAAGGCGCTGGGAGGAATGGGAAGACCTCGGCTCTTATCGCTGTCAGCACTTGGGCCGTTACGAAAAGGGCGCCTATTCCAGTGTAAGCGAGCTCCTTCCGCATATTCACTGCCTTCAGGGCAGGAGAGATAAAAAACTTTCTTGCTAGATGGTTCCTAGATTACGCCTTTTAAGCGGTTGTAATAGACCCAAATAATGCCAAAAGTTAGAAAGATGGCAAATCCCACGGACAATGCCCTGTTGACGCCCCATCTTGTAGAAAAATAGGCTACTGTTGCTATGTACGGTAGCCACACTACGAAGGTAGAGTATATCGCGGATCTAGCGCTTGCCGCCGCGACCTCATCTCCAGCGTTCTTACCTATGAAGTTCAGGGACACAAGGGTAACGCCGGGAAAGACCAGAGCCATGCCGGAGAGGAAAGGATGTCCCTGACGAGCTAGCCAAACCACAAGAGATACTACGGTCCCTCCCGTAAGGAAGTAAAGAACGTAATCAAGCATACTATATTACGTCCTGCGCAACCCTTAATATGTTTTCTTTTCTCTATTCAAACATGCTCTCGGACTATGATTACCCACTCCCCTCAGAACTAATAGCCCAGAGGCCATTGGGAGATAGGAGCTCCTCTCGTTTATTGGTGCTGGAAGAGGACTCCATCGAGCACAGACGTTTCTACGAACTAGTGGAGCTTTTAGAAAAAGGCGATGTCCTAGTGGTGAACGATACCAGAGTGGTTCCAGCTAGAATAATGGGGAAGAAGGATACCGGGGGTGGAGTTGAGGCCCTTCTTCTCGAAGGTGATGGCGGAAGGTGGAAATGTCTTCTAAAAGGTAAGAACATCCACGTGGGAACGGATATCCACTTCGGTAAACATCGGGCCAGTGTCCTTGCCAATGAAAATGGTAGGTTCATGCTGGAATTCGAAAGAGAACCCAGAGGTATAATGGAGGAGATGGGCGAGATGCCAACGCCACCTTATATCAAAGAGAAACTTATGGACGGGGAGAGGTATCAGACGATTTATTCTAAGACATCAGGCGCCCTAGCGGCTCCCACAGCGGGCCTGCATTTTACTGATGAACTTTTGAAAATGATCCGAAGGAGGGGAGTGGAATTGGCCCCGCTGACCCTTCACATAGGGATCGGTACTTTCACTCCAATAAGAGGGGATAGTCCTTCGCAACATAGGATGGAAGAAGAATACTACGAGATTAGCAAGGAATGTGCAGACTCTATTAATACAGCTAAAAGGGATGGGCGGAGGGTATTATTCGTAGGCACATCGTCCATGAAATCCATCGAAAGCGTCGCCAGCGATGATGGCGTGGTAATTCCGGGCTCGGGATATTCCGACCTGTTTATCTATCCCCCTTACAGGTTCAAGTTTGCAGCTGACGGCCTTATAACAAACTTCCACCTTCCAAGGTCCACTCTCCTCTTGCTCGTTAGCGCTTATGCTGGTCGGAAAAGGATACTGAATGCTTACGAAGAGGCAATAAAAAGAGAGTACAGGTTCTTCAGCTTCGGTGACGCTATGTTCATTAAAGGCGGTGGGCCAGATGTTTAAACTCCTAGGCGAGGATGGTGGAGCCAGAAGAGGGAGGTTGCGCACGGCCCACGGAGAGGTTGAGACGCCTGCGTTCATGCCCGTAGCGACCAAGGGCACCGTCAAGACTCTGAGCAGCAGGGAACTTGGGGAACTCAAAGTAAAAGCCATCATATCCAATGCCTTTCTCCTCTATCTCAAACCGGGCGCTGACGTCGTAGCCAAGGCCGGCGGGCTTCACGATTTTATGAACTGGGGTGGGTCGATATTCACTGACAGCGGAGGATTTCAGATGCTTCGAGGGGACTTCTTGGAGGGCTCGGGTAAAAAGGGGATACGGTTCAGGTCCCCCTTCGACAACAGCAGGCATCTTTTTACCCCGGAGAAATGCATGGAAGTTCAGAACCTCTTGGGCTCCGATGTCGCCATGGTCCTTGATGACTTACCGCCATACGGAAGCGATGAGGCTCGGATCGCGGAATCTGTTATGAGAACTGTGGACTGGGCGAGGCGCTGCAAAGAGGCCCATAACAACGATTCTCAGATGCTCTTCGCCATAGTTCAAGGGGGCGTTCATGATAAGTTGAGGGAGAAATGCGCGGCCAGCCTCATTGAAATAGGGTTCGACGGCTATGGACTGGGCGGGCTATCCATAGGCGAGCCGGCAGAGGAAATGTTCACGGCCTTAGATCGGACAAATCTTCCTTCGGATAAGGTGCGCTATCTCATGGGGGTGGGCTCACCGGTTGAGATACTGGAGGCGGTCGAGCGGGGAGTTGACCTATTCGACAGTGCCTTCCCGACGAGGAATGCCCGGCACAATACAGTATACACTTGGAAGGGGAAATACGATCTGAGCAAAGCCAAACATACTAAGGATTTCGGCCCTCTGGAGGATGATTGCAAGTGCCATGCTTGCGAGCATTACACGAGGGCGTATGTTCACCACCTCTTGAAGGTCCATGAGTTACTGGGCATGCGGCTGGTGACGATTCATAACCTCAGCTTCATACAGGGCCTTTTGGATGGGGCGAGGACGAGTATAGCGGAGGGGAATTTCCAGGGCTTCAAAGGAAGGTTTCTCTCGGGCTACAAGTCCTAATCTGGCCCCTTTTCTTGCCTTTCCAACTGGCTGTAAATGCAGCCGCAGTAGTCCTGTCTGTACAGCCTGTGCTCCTTGCTCATGTCCACGCTGTGTTTGAAGCCATCTTTTTTCTTGAAGTCTCCTTCGAAAAATTTGACACCGTATTTTACCGCCATCTCCACGCCTATTGGATTAATAATGTCCGCCCTTTTGTGAGGGCTTATGGTGAGGGTAGTTGCAAAGTAATCGTAGCCTTCTGATCCTGCTAGCTTGGCGGTTTCCTCGAGGCGAATACGATAGCAGATGGGGCATCGTGCCCCGCCTTCTGGTTCATTTTCGTATCCTGCGGTTGCTTCAAGCCACCTTGTGATGTCGTATCTTCCCTCTACGAGTTCCAGCCCTAACTCCTCGGCATATCCTCTGGCTGTCTCCAGGCGACGAATGTACTCTTCTAGAGGTTGGATGTTGGGGTTGTAGAAAAATCCTGTCAGGTCGTAGTCGCCCTTAAGCGTTTTAATGACATGAGTGGAACAGGGGGCGCAGCATATGTGGAGGAGCATTTTCGGCTTGGCCATTGCAATTTACTTCAACCTGGTTTATCATTAGAAAAATATTTGGCGGACCCCAATAAATTATGTATAGAATGAAAGATCAGTTGATTTTGCTCATTATTTTGAGCGGATGCCTTGGGGGAGAACATACCACAAGTTCAAGGGATCTTGTAGCTATTGCATTGAACCGCGAGGACTTGGGCACTGGGAGTTGGACAGTTACGACCAGTAATCTAAGCGAAGATGTATACGAGGTGCGATTCGTTAGGCTTGAGTCGTCCTTTGGGGCTGAGTCAAGACTCGCGAACAGGATCCATCTCTATCCAGATGTCCAGGGCGCAATGGGGGATTACCGAAAACTCGTCGAAAGCCTATCAGACCTTCAAACCTCTAGTCCCAATGTAGGTGAGGCAGCTGTTCTGTGGATAAATGATAAATCGGGTTACCTGGCCTTTGTCCGCAGTGATATAATAGTGGAATTCGAGTATTCGGCCTCTGGTGTTATAGAGACAGAATTTCTAGTCGAAAATGCCAAGATAGTGGATTCCAGGATCAAAGTTGAGAGCTGAAAGTTATTACTGGAGGTCCACCTCTCCCTCCACGAGCTTCGTCATATCCGAGCCCAAAAGGCAAGGCGGCCTGGGCATCTTCACGAACACTGGTACGTCGAAGAGCTCGTGGTCCACCAGCTTATCATCCTTGCCGAACCTTCTGATTTTACCTTTCACCTCTTCTGGGAACTTCTTGTAAAGGGGATCAATGAGCTCTGCCGCCTTGGTCTTGCCCAGTATGTCAGTGGAAACGTTGCCAAGGATGGTTTCATCAATCCTGGATCTGAATTGTTCGGCTCCAAATAGCACCATGCCGATGCTCCTTCCCCGTGAGCTGATATCGACAAGCTTCGCCTTCAGGGAGGCAACTGCAGGGCTGTGTTGAGATGGCGCGTATTTGTTCAGCTCATCCATGAATATTACGAGTTTGTCCACTCGAAGGCTCTTGGACTCGAGGCGCTTCATGAACTCGGAGATCACCTTCTCGAAGACGAGCTTTCGTGGATAGAAACCGAGCTGCTGGATGTCGACCACCATGACCTCCCTGTCACCGAGCTCGCCGTAGGGCAGCTCTATCACCTCTTCCCCGTAGCTGGTAACTAAACCGGAGTATTTGGACTCCAGTCCCCGCAACTGGTTGTAGAGCTTTCCCCATGTGGCCTTGTAGCTGCCTTTTACCAGCTCAGTCCAGGAGCGCTCATCCAAGAGGAGCTCATCCATCATAAAGCCAAGGATTTGGGAAAAGGAACTCAGCCCCCTATCCCTAGCCATCTTTTTTAGATCGTAGAAGGCGGTGTCGAGCTTCTCCTTCTGGTCCTGGTCGCCGGCCTTTAATAGTGATGGGATGTAGTCCTCGATCTCCGGATATCCCCATCGGAATCCCTCCATGTCCCTCTTGAGGGATTTCACGTCCCCGACGGCATTGAAGGGTGCAAAGAATCTGGCATTAAATCCCCTTGGCTGGATTCCGCTCACTTTGTACAAATCCCGGTCCTCTCTGGTCAGTTTCGGCGAAGGTTGGTCAATGTACAGGAGGTCATCGCTCTTTATGTTGAAGAAGATGCAGGCTACCTTGGATTTCGAATGAGCAAAAATGGAGTTTAGGAGGAACAGCACAGCGGACGTCTTAGTACCTAGGCCGGACATGCCGGAGATGTTGACATGGGCTCCTTCATATCCTAGGAGGTACTCCTCGTCCACCCTCACCGGAATCCTCAAACCATCGGTGTTGACGAGGACGCCAACCGGGATATCGCATCCCTCTACGTTGAATATCTCCACGAGTTCCCTTTTAGATGGATAATACACGCTTCCCTGCCTAAGGGGCCTTTCAGTTGCCTGCCTGAGCACTCTAGCCTTGCACACCACCACGGACTGCTCCTCGCTCGGGGTAACGGCGCTTGGGTCACCTCCTCTTGAGAGCTGATGCAGAAGGAAGTCCTCGATCTCCGAGTAACTCATCATCTCCTCTACCGCGCCGAAGACCCGCCGGCCGTCGGACTCAACTTTTACTATAGAGCCTATGGCCACGCTCTCCTCATCACGAGGTATCCAGAAGTGGAACACATCCGGCGTATTCGGCATGTTTCTAGTGCCCACAACCGTCCCTATCATGGTCGCCTCCGTCATATGGCAGGGAGCACCGCCTTTAGATAATTGTGAGATGGAAGCTGGGTCCTGAGGTAGTCTTCGCATATCTGGATCGGGTATATCTGGGTGTCCCACCGTGCCGTCGAAGCGATAACCCGTCCCTCTGCGATTATCCATGAAGACAGGTCGTCAGGTACACGTTGGCCGTTATACTCCACCCTGAGAAGCCCCATCTCTGGAGAGCGGGGTTCGTGCATTCTAATATAAAAGGAGTTAACCCGATGGCTTACGGAGCCATTCTCCATCATCGCCATGGAAAACACCATGCTCCTGTGGAACTCCGGCATGGCCCAGACCAGCTGTTGAATTTTTGGATAATTCGTCTGGAGGTACAAAGTGTTATGACTTTTTATGAGGCCTACCACGTTGGCAGAATTAGTCGCCTTGAAGATGTTTCCATCCTTTATGATGAGGCCCTCTCGTTGCGTAGCTAAGAACCTGTTAAGTAGGTCCAGCTCAATCTCCTGGCGAAGGGCGCGGGACTTTATCAGCGCCTTGGCCTTTATCTCGTTCAAGTCCCAGCAATTGTTTGCACCTGTATCCACCAAGGATTCTTCGTCGCTCCACAACTCGTAGATGAATGATGGCACCAATACCTTGCTCCTATAAAGGGACATGTGATGCCTGAACTCATAGGGTCTGGTTCTATTCATTATGACGGAACCGGAGAAGTGGAGGAATATGGGGATCCTAAAGCCATTGAAGTCGTAATACTTCCAGAGAATGGTCCTCTGGACCCCGTCCATGAAGAAGTTGAACTCGCTGTGGCCTTTGTAATCATTTTGTACTTTATAGACGCCAGGCAATTCCCTGGGCTGGATTCTTATGTTAACCGGTAGATGGAAGGGGCTGGGGTAATCCTGCAGTTCAAGCTCCAAAAACTCGGTGGGGGTAAGAGCATCGGAGGTTAACCTACTGAACTCCTTAGCATCCGTAAACCATTCCAGCCCCGTTTCCATAAAACACGAGACTCTTACTTATGGTGTAATTATACTTGTCCGAGAGCTCGTGAAAAGTGATTTAATCAGCGCTGAATGGATTTACATCCGTTCCTTATAGAAGGCGAAGACCTCTCTGTATGTATTGCAGAAATAGTTTGTAGCATCCTTCACTCCAGCCCTGCCCGTTTTAGTTAGGGAGTATATCACCTTTCGGCCTTCCTTCTTGGACTCTATGGCCCCCCTAGTCTCAAGCTTTCGAAGAGTTGGATATATGGTGCCAGGTGTGGGTTTTGCACCAGTTTTTTTGCCAATGGCCTCCGCTATCTCATCCCCGTACATGGGTCTTTGGTTAAGCAACCAGAGCACGTAAAACGAGAGCATGAAGCGCATATCGCAGCATCCCGGCGGTCCGCAAGCTCTCTGGTGCCCGAAGCCGTGCCCATGAGTCATCATATATACCAACGTTTGTAACTAGCTTAATATTTATTATTGGTTATACAATATTATTTTACTTGTTATTGGCTATACAATATATAGTAAAGAATTAAGGAGGTGAATATCTTATGGGATCTAGTTGTTGTGGACCAGGATACTGCGGCCCGCATGGGAGGAAATACCTCACCAAAGAAGAGAAGATAAAGAAGCTAGAGGAGTACAAGGAAACACTCGATACAGAGGCTAAAGGAGTCGATGAGAGGATCAAGGAATTAGAGAAGGAGGCCTAAAGTCTCCTTCATATCATTTTTTTTATTTTTAAAGTTAGATACTAGTACATCACCAAGGAGATGACGTAAGTGGCTGAAGGTGAACCGATTTTGGAGGTTATCGAATACACCGATCCCTACTGCACCTGGTGCTGGGGCTCCGAACCCATACTGAGGAAAATCCAAGAAGTCTATGGAGATCAAGTGCAAATAGATTTCAAGATGGGCGGACTGGTCGCTGATATGGACCAATTCTACGACCCGTCTAATGCAATTGGAGGCCCAAATTGGTACAAGCAAGTCGCCGACCACTGGTTGGATGCTTCTAGCAGGCACGGGATGCCCGTGGATGAGCAGGTATTTTACGATCTCAAGGACAAAATGTTCTCCACATACCCGGCGAACATCGCATACAAGGCAGCTGAATTTCAGGACGTTGAGCTGGCGAAAAAATTCCTTCGCCGTATGCGAGAAGCCGCGGCGGCTGAGCGGAAGGCGATACACCGCGTCGAAGTGCAGGCTGACCTGGCAAAGGAGGTTGGACTCGACGGCAAACGATTTCTTGAGGATATTAAAAGCGGTAGGGCGGAGGAGGCATTTCTTGAGGATCTCAAAGAGGCCCGCTCCAGGGGGATAAGTGGCTTTCCGACTTTTCTTATCCGTAATCGCGATGGCCAGGAGACCATACTCTTTGGCTATCGAAGCTTTGAGGGCTTCGAGATGGCGTTTCAGAAACTCGCTGGCAACGCGTTAAAACCCAAGATCATTGATATCACAGAGGATAGCATTCTCGCCTTTGTTCGTAAGTATGAGAAGGTAGCCCCGAAGGAGGTCGCTGAAGTTTTTAATCTCACCATGGAATCTGCCATGGACTGGCTAAATAAACTTAAGGAGAAACGTGTCTTGAAGGAACAAAAATGGGGAAACGGGTTCTTCTATTCGGCGTGAGGGCTTAGCCCTTTGTTACAGCGTTTTGGGTTATTTCCATGGAACAGCTGTGGTTGGTAAAGCACCAATTTTCGCACTTCTGGGCGGTCTCTTTATCAAGGTAACCGAAGCCGCATTCGTCGCAAAAATAGATCACCTTTCCCTCGGCTGTTCCTTTTTTAACCATCTTCTTCACCCCCTATCTGATTAAGCAGTGAGAATTGATGTCAATGACTTGATATCTTGCTCATCCGGAAGTCCAACGAGGACCACCTTTCCATCAACGACAAGAGACGGAACAGCTCGGACTCCATATTGCTCAGCCAGGGCGCAGCAGCTCCCGTCCTTACATTCCGATGCTTTATGGATTTCAATTCCTATATTGGGGAAGTTGTGGTTGAGTATGTTGAGTGTTCTTTCACACATCCTACATTCAGCGCTGAAAAACTCAATCTTCATTCCATATATATCCAACTACGATAACAAAAGAAAACTTGTGAAGGGGGCTTGAAATAGTGTTAAAAAAAGGTGCGGCAGAGCGCCACCTTTCCAACCTCACTTGGTCGTCGCGGGTTCAAAACCCGTCCCCGGCGCACGAGGTCACAATGCATCTACATGGGATACTTCTACATCAAACCACTCGACGCCAGTAAATTTGTTCTTTGTCCAACGGCGTAGCTTTAACAATCCTATAACGAGTTTTGCCACAGTGTAAACAGTGAAGAAGATTCGTATCGCCATCTCGTGTCTATCTCCATCAAGTGTTGCGATGAACTTGTCGTCCACCCTGCCGTCGTCAATGAAGCCCACTTTTCCGATGATGTTTAAGTCCAGCTTGCTACCAAGAGGATGTTTCTTACCTAGGATGACCACGTCGAGGGGCATATCGTCCTCACCAAGTGTGCCCTCAATAAAGCCGTAGTTAAAGGGCGTTGGTATTGGAGAAGTAAGTGCTTTCTTGTATCCCTCACTAGTGAATCCGAGCTTAGTAAAGCTCCACTTCGGTGTCTCGACCACGACAAGCATCAGGCCCATTTAGGTGGCATGAGATATTAACATTGTGCGGGTCCAGAGGTTGCACTGGGAAAGTTCTTTCTACTCATCGGAAAGCAAAGGCATTATATTATTATTGAACAATGAGAAACACAGATGGCATATCCATATTGCTGTTATTTGGAGGCTGATTCGAGATGAGCGAGGAAGAAGGTACTGAGAAAGAGAAGATGCTTCGCATAAAGGTGAGCGATCTTAGGAGCGGGATTCAGAAGGTTAACGTGGGGATTCCCTTCACCTTTGTTAAACTCGGTCTTAACATAGGAGGTGCCATGGTGCCTTATTTAAAAAACATAGACACAGATGCGATAATCAAGACAATTGAGACTGGAGCCACTGGCAAGATTATCGAGATAGAAGAGATGGAAAAGGGCCATAAAGTAGAGATTTATATCGAGTAAATGGACCTTAGCGACGTAAGGATAACGCCCCTAGCTCTCCGACTCCAAGTTTGGTGGTCGCCTCTTTGTGGATGCCCATGATGTCGCCCATATGGCATTCTACACAGGAATGCTGTTCTCCGTCTTTCTTCCATATCGCGTCTATCATAGCGTCGGCGGGAAGGATATCCCCTGCCACATGTACGTCAATGAGGTTGCTCCCATGGCAAAGCTCGCATACCACGAGCTGGCCAGATCTAGGCTTTGGATACCTGAAGTCTCCATCGTAAACGTGACAAGTATCGCAGTAGATCACCTTTAAGTCCAGTTTCCTCTGGTGAATCCTATGGGGGTGCGAATTATCCCCTGGATAGGGCTCGTCAGCATCAGGAACAGGTTCTTGGGGATTTAGGGGAGGGCCATGGCAATTGGTGCATATCCTCCTACGCATCTCGTTTTTGTCCTGAAGTTTTAATATACGGTCCACGTCATGGAATCCCTTCGTTTGGAGCTCGTCGTGACATTCGAAGCACACTGAAGGAGCGGGTCCACTTTTCGGCCTTACGGATCCGCCGGCTGTCTTAACGAGTTCCTCTTCTAAAGCCATAAGACGGGATGAAAAGACCCCCCTTTCTGACTCCAAAAGATCGCTTGTCCGGGTGATTATTCTAGCCTCGAAGATGGCGGCTCCTAAAAGAAGCACGATGGCGACCGCCATTAGGAGCTGAACATTGTTCTTCATTTCTAACATTCTCCGTTAGACTTCTTTAAAGGGGACTTCCTTAATAATCACCGCGTTCCCATGGGTTCGGGCGAAGCCGGATAACTTGTTTCACCCATTTCCAAGGGGTGGCGACGCAATTAAAGTTTTTTTTATCTAAGCGTTTAATTCTTAAAATTAAATGCTATCATACTATATTAATATTTATTATCCTAAAATTATCATCTAATCTGATATAACCATTTTCTAAAAAAAGTGATTTAATTTAATCTAATATCATATAAACTATCTAATAATAATTTAATCTCATATAATACACTTATTAGATAGTGTATAAGTGTAGCTA
>CBDUVV010000018.1:0-12487 GCA_965370755.1 uncultured archaeon
TGATGGAACTTTTGACCTCCACGGCGTTCCCCAACCTGCAGTTGTCACCGATGGCTGTATAGCTACGCAGGTAAGCGTTTGGACCCACCACTGCATTCTTACCTATAAAGACAGGGCCCTCTATGTACGTTCCAGACCGCACGATGGAGCCTTCCCCCAAGCAAAGTTTCCCTTTCACTTTCACGTATTCTTCTATTTCTCCTTTTACCTCACATTCCATTGTTTTGAGCATAACCTGATTAGAGTCGAGGTAGTTCCACGGGTTTCCGATATCACTCCACAGCCCAGTTATCTCCATTGCTTTAACCTTCTCTCCCTCATTTATCAGTCGCTCTATGGAAGAGGTGATCTCATATTCATTTCTCTCCGATTTCTTCGTCTGTTTTATCGCTTGGAATATCTTCGTGGAAAATGCATAGAGACCAGCATTGACCATATCCGAGATGAGTTTCTCGGGCTTCTCGACTATCTCTGTCACACAGCCATTTTCTACCCTGACAACTCCGTAATGTTTTGGATCATCGACCTTCCTCACCCCTAAAGTCGCTGCTCCCGAATGTGACCCTACGATCAGTTTTATGTCCTCCATAGAAAACAGTGTATCGCCGTTGATAACAAGGAAATCTTGATCCATATCAGCGAGGCCAATAGCGTGAGCCGTTCCGAGACGCTCCTTTTGTTCGACGTATTTTATTTTAAGGGCCCACTTACCCCCATCACCAAAGTAATCTCTAATCGAGTCCTTCTTGTATCCGACCACCATCACGATGTCCGTGATACTCGCCTCTTTTAGCCCCAAGAGTATGTGCTCCAAAACGGGTTTTCCAGCCAGAGGTAACATACACTTGGGTAAATCTGAAGTGACAGGCTCGAGGCGAGTTCCGCGGCCTGCTGCTAGGACAACTGCTTTCATATGGACACCCTTTGTCTAGGTTTTCATAACTACTTTATCATATCCTTCTTAATTGACTCTCTTAGCAGCATCTGCAATCTCTTTTTCTGCGAGAAAGACCAGTTCTTCAAGTCTTTTCTCATCCCTCGCTTCCGCCGCCATCCTTATCATTGGATTAGTGTTGCTCGGCCTAAGTAGCAGCCATCCATCCTCAAAGTTGACCTTAACGCCATCGGTAAGGTCCATCTCGTATCCTCCTGACTCCAAGGCCTCCTTTACTTCTCTCATAACTTCGAACTTTATCGCATCATCGCACTGGAAACTCCTCTCTTTATATGGATAACTGGGAATCTCATCAACCACGGCTGAAAGGCATTCTCCTTGCTCTGAGAGGGTGTTGGCTAATAGCAGTGTGGCAAGTATCGGATCATCGAAGATGTAGAACTCAGGCATGAAGAGATGGGCGCTCGTCTCCAAGGCGAATATTGCATCGTGTTTTTTAATGGCTTCGCAGACAAATACGTCTCCAACCCTAACTCTTTTCACCACGCCGCCGAGCTTTTCTATTTCCTCCTCCACTATCATCGAGCATGAAACATTGGCTATGACGACCCCTCCTTTCTTACGTTTTAGAATATCCCTAGCCAGGATTATCCCTATCTTCTCGGTCTGAACTGTCCTACCCCTATCGTCCACGAAAATGACCCGGTCGCAGTCACCATCATACCCCGCGCCGAAGTCGACTTTTTCTTTGACCACCGTCTCCTTTAATTGAGTAAGATTCGCATCATTGGGTTCCGAGGGACGGCCTGGAAATGTGCCATCTGGCTCCCCATTAATCACCCTTACATCTGCACCGGCTTCGCCCAGCACCAAGGGAACCGTATGATAGGCCGCACCATTTCCCACATCCAATACGAGTCTCAATTGTTTTTGAATTGAAACTCTGTCCAATAGATAGCTCTTGTATTCATCTATGGTTTTCTTCTCATCCAGGCTGCTAACAGAACCCAGAGCATTCCAATCTGAGTATTTGGTATTGCCCTTCAAGAAGATCTCCCAAACCTTTTGGTTCTCCTCTGTGTAGCCAGAGCCGTCACTTCTCCTCAACCTAATACCATTGTACTCAGGTGGATTGTGGGAAGCCGTGATGTATGCGCCAGCATCGAAGTCTCCCATCATTGTTTTAAAATTTGCCACCGGTATGGGCACCAAACCAGTTGAAACAACATCTACCCCCGTAGATGCGAGTCCAACATTGAATGCACTTTCGATAAGCGGGCTACTCGTCCTGACATCCCTTCCAACGAGCACAATTCCAGTTCCTGATAGATAGGTCCCAAAAGATGCCCCAATTTTTGCGGCGGTCTCAACTGTTAATTCAACGTTGAAGACCCCGCGGACATCGTATGCCCTGAAAATGTTCTCAATTTCTGACAATTATATCAGGCCCCGAATTTCTCTGACCTATTCATTAAGTCCATGAGTATGGGCATAATATCAGCGCCACGTATGCGGCCCAACCCCCCTTTTGGAGCAGACCGCTCGTCGAACTTCATAACATCATCAACGCGCACTTCAGGTCCTGCAATGGTGAGTGGAACAGGATCCCCAGTGTGATCACCATATGAAACTGATGTAGTATGGTCACATAAGAGTGCAATATAGTTTTCCTCAATAAAATCTACAACGGAACCCAATGCTGAATCGATTTCCTCTATAATGCTTATTTTCCTCTCGAAATTGTGATCATGCGCCGCCTCGTCGGCTTCTTTTATGTTCAATAGCAGCACATCGTATTCATTCAAAGCCTCCAAAGCCTTCTCCACTCTATCCAAATACGTTGCCGGGGCATCCAAAACATCCATACCAACTGCAATGGCAATGCCATTGATTAATCCAACAGTTGCCATACACGCACCTCTAGCTCCGTACTTTTTCTGAAAAGGACCAATTTGTACTGCTCGCCCACAACCCCGCATCAGTATCGCATTCGCAGGAGGCAGCCCATTCTTCTCCCGCTCTTTATTTACATCATGTTCTCCCAGGACTTTCAATGCATTATCTGAAAAGATGTTTAGAAACTTAGCCGTAGCAATGCCCTCCTTGGATGAATCCAACGATTTAATTTCGAGGATCTTTTCTCCCGTGCCATGGGGATCCGAATCCGTAACCATATGGCTAAAGGTAGATTTTCCATTTCCTTTTAATACCAATACGCCTCTGTGGCCCACGGACTCTTTGAAGACGAAATCATGGCCTAGTTCTATTGTGTTTAAAGCTTTGGATAATTCTGCTGTGCCGTCGCTGATCCTACCTGCCCGTCTATCCAAAACCCTTCCCTCTTCGTCAACTGTGGCAAAATTGCACCGCAGGGCAATGTCGCCCTCTTCCACCTCCATACCTATACCAAGGGCTTCGAATGGGCCCCTTCCTGAATATATTTCGAATGGATCGTACCCCAAGATAGCGAGGTGTGTAGTATCCGAACCCACCCTAACTCCTGGAGCTATAGGATCTAAAAGACCGTTTACCCCCTTCTTCGCCAGGATGTTCAAAGTAGGTGTAGATGCTACCTCAAGGGGGGTCTTATTGCCCAATTCCTTTATCGGCCTATCTGCCATCCCATCGAACACGATTATTAAGGCCTTCATCACTCCATCCCACGATGCCTATATTCGGGACCTGATTAAATAACTTTCCTTTCGAGAAAAACGTTTTGAAAAATCGCCTTGTTTCGGCGTCATAACGCGACAACTAGACCCAGTCCCGCAAGCGCACCTGCAGTGGTTGAAAGAAAATTCACCGTGGCATTACCGATTAGACCCCTGCGCTCGAAAACCGCCCCCAATAAACTGTCAAAATGAAAACCAAAAACACCTCCTATCACGGCGACTGGTATGGTGAATGAGAGGGATGCAACTCCAAGAATCCCCGCTGCCAACCCAATGGCAAATGTACCCAACAAACCCACCGTCTCGCCGAGAAGAGAAATGCCACCGTGAGTGCCCCTAGACACTTTCTCAAATGATGTTATAAGCAAAGGTCTACGCTTGCTGAGAACTCCTATCTCAGAAGATAACGTATCACCAGTGATGGTGGCTATAGCCGCTATGTACCCCCCCGCTATAGTTAATGCGCTAATGCCATCGGTATACCATAATAGAAAAGCGAAAAACGCTGGAACAAGTCCGTTCGCAAGCACATTGACGGCATTGCGTTTCCCCAGATTGGACTCTGCGACTTTGAGTTTTTGCTTGTCTGCGAATCTAAATTTAGTGGCGACAGAGCTGAAGAGGAGGAATAGAAGAAGAAGCAAGAACCATTTTGACCCAGCTAGGATGATGATAAACCCGCCAATGATTGCCCCCATTAATGTCCCCTTTGAGTCCAATATGCCCTTCGCATAGATGAATACGGCAAGGACGGATAACACCAGTACCTCAATTATCATCCCGACACCGGTTCTTTTTGAGGTTCGATCGACGGCTGGCTGATCACTTCCTTAGAACCAGCCTCCAATAGCTTCGTCTTTCTGACCTCAACCCTTTTGACCGGGTAAATCTTGTTAGCCCTCCTATATATTTCAGTGGACACTTTGCCTATTACCACTTCGTGAATGAATTGGTCCAAGGAACTTTTTTTAGCCAGTCTCTTCACGGTCTCTGACATGACCTTTCGGATAAGCCTTTCCTGAGCGGTCTGGGCACGTCCCACCGCCAGGGCAATGGTCTTAACCCTGAGCTTGACACGGTCGTTAGTCTCGACATCTGTAACACACTCCACGCGTGTGGTTTTTCTCCTAATCTGACTCCGCATATAATCCCTCGATAGCGACTGCCCCTTGAACCTGGTGTTGGCCCTATTACCCTCCACGTCCGTTATCTGAAACTTTAATTTAATATGCTGCTTCGAGAAATCCTTAGTGATATCCCTCATACTGGTCTCAATAATTCTACCTTTAAGAGTAGATGGATCAGAGGCTAAAGTATCTCCGATATGAACGCCTCCAAACATCTTTGGAACGTATATCTCATACCACTTCTTAGTCTTCCAGGTGTCTACGCCTTTTCTTCTTCTCGATGTTCTAGCCACGTAATGCCTCCAGAACCAAGCCCACATCCATGGGGCATAAAAAGTATCTATAGTTTGAGCCACTTATATATAACTCTTACCATGGTCGTGGTTTGCAGTGTTGCCAACTATTTGTGTCCTATTACTTCGATGCCATTCATGTAGGGAAGCATGGCCTTAGGCACCTCTATGGTGCCGTCCTTTCTCTGGTAGTTCTCCATTATCGCTATAAGGGTCCGCTCACTTGCGATCAAAGTACTATTCAGGGTATGAACGAACCTCGTGGGTTCTCCGGGGTTATCCCTAAAACGTATATTGGCCCGCCTCGCCTGGTAATCCGTGCAGTTGCTACATGATACAACCTCCCTATACTTGCCCTGGCCAGGAAGCCACGCTTCGAGATCGTATTTCTTTGCTGCGACGGTGCCTATATCCCCCGTGCAAACATTGACTACTCGATGAGGTATTTCTAGCTTCTGGAGTACCTCCTCAGCATTAGAGATTAGCTTCTCATGTTCTTCCCAAGAGACCTCTGGCCTGGAGTAAACGAATTGCTCTACCTTCTCGAATTGGTGAACCCTGAATAAGCCCTTAGTATCTCTCCCATGGGCACCCGCTTCCTTTCTGAAGCACGGGCTTACACCGCCGTATCTAAGGGGCAACTCATTGCCGTCCAATATCTCGTCCAGGTGGAGGGCCAGCAAAGCGTGCTCAGAGGTGGGTAACAAGTACAAATCCTCGCCCTCAACCTTATATATCATCTCCTCGAAGTCAGCAAGATCTGTGGCGCTTTCCACTCCTTTCCTCCTCAGCATGTACGGAGGCTGATATAGACTGAATCCTTTTTCCTTGAGAAAATCCAAGGCGAATTTGATGAGGGCTTGGTTCAACAATACGAGCTCGTTCTTGAGATAATAGAAACGTGCACCTGCTGCTCTAGCCGCTCTCTCGATGTCAGCCAGACCTAGGTCCAAAGACAAATCTATGTGGTCCTTGGGTTGGAAATCGAAGTCCTTTTTCTTTCCCCATGTCCGTACCAACTGATTTTCCTCATCGCTAGCGCCCACTGGCACCGACTCGTGAAGGATGTTTGGCATACGCATCAGGCGATACCTAACCTCTTCTTCACACGTTCTAATTTCTTCGTCCAAGGCCTTTATCCTAGTTGGCATGTCCTTGATTTCCCCCATCACCGAAGTGGTGTCTTTGCCCTCTTTTTTTAACTTTGAAACCTCTTGAGACAGGACGTTCCTCCTTTGTTTTAGCTGGTTAGCTTCTGTGATAAATTTCCGTCTCTTCTCGTCCCAATTCAGCAATTCCTCTAGGAGAACCATCTTATCCTGAGCTCCCCTCTTCTCAAGATTCTTATGTACCAACTCTGGTTCATTTCTGATGAGATTTATGTCCAGCATAGTTTACGACTCCTTCGATGAGCTTCTCTGAGAACAGTAGGTCCTCTATTGTTGCTTGGATAGTATTCAATCTTTCGTGTTCGAACGTGGTGATTATTTTCCCCCCCTCCCTAATTGTAGCCAGCTTTAAACTTCTAGGAGCTATACGGTTGTCCAATTCCAGCAATCTGGATATTTTATCTGCCTTCGATTCGTCCTCATAACCAAACTCAAGCCGTACCCTCACTAACATGAAGCTGCCTCCCGACCTCTTCTTTCACATAGGTCAGAAACTCTTCCTCTTTCCCTTTATCTATTGTCGCACCTGCAGCGATGTCATGGCCACCCCCATCTCCCCTACCCATCTTCTCCGATGCATACCTCATAGCGCGGCCTAAATTCAAGCCCTTTTCAACTAAATCCTTTGTACCTCTCGAAGAGACCTTCACATCACCCTCCTCGGTATCGGAGAAAGCTACGATGGGCTTATTTGGCTCAAGCAACCCGGAAGCCAGAACCATATAGGCGACCGTACCAATCACATTTGAGTCTATCTCGTTTTCGGCATTGAAGAAGTATATGGTCCCCTCGTCCTTTACTCGTTCGATGTTCTTAGATATCCATCCATAGCATTTAGAAATGTATCTCTTATGTCCCTTCAATTTGCTTATCGACTGTTTATATTGATCTCCGCGATCTCCGAGACAGACAGAGATACCTATGCCATTGTACCCATTTTTCCCACAGCCGTTTAGGAGGGTCGCGTATTCCCTGGCATCCTTTAGTGGTGTCTTCTTTTCCTCCTTGACTAGGGTGTAAACGTCGCCAACTATGCTCTCAGCTACGTTTGTGGGTACTTTATGTTCGATCATCTTCAATATCAGAGCCGTCGTAAGCTTCTTGCGTTCATCCTCATTTAAATCGGCGAGCATTGTATAGTCCCCATCTTTCTTCAAAGGTATGCCCAGCTCACTCAAAAACTGAATGCAAGACGACTCCGAGCCGCTTAAACCGGGTATGAAGGGTTCCGTTGTATAATTTAGTGCTCTATAAAGAGGCCGGGTCTGCCTGCCGAAAAGACGTAAATCTTTCCTGACTTCGATGACATTTGCTCCGACAGCGTCCTCGAGGATTTTTTTGTTTAAGCCCACAAATTTGCCGTCCTCCTCTTGGATGTCCCCAACAGCACCAACTATGGCCAACGCTGAAAGATCCGCATTATTCTCGTCGAACTCCTTGGCGAACAAGTAGGCCATTCCTGCACCGCTTACATCTCTTGAGCCATCGATGCCATAGTGATGTGGATTGACATGTATTACATCCCCCGAAACGTCTTTGGGCTGGTGGTGATCTAAAACTAAGGCCGCGGAGTCGCAGTTTTCGTCTATCAAATCCAATTGCCCGGAGCCCATATCCACGAATACGTACAAATCTGATTTATCACTGAATACGTCTTCTACGTTCTTGCTTTCCAGCTGTTTAATGCTCCGGGTGTGTACACATCCATCAATACGTGCTATCGCCTTATGAACGATGGCACCCGCGCATATACCGTCAGCGTCGTGGTGCGTTACAACCCTAACAACATTGCCCTTTGTTACCTCCCCCCTCACAAATTTAGCCGCTTCTTCGAGTTTTTTATTCAACCCGTCCATGCTAATACGCTACCCTGAGCTAGCTTTTCACTCCACTAAAAGCTTAGCAGCGGCAAGATTGTATTTCCAGTCCTCCGGGAGTTTACCTTCCCTCTTGTAGTACTTCACAAGTCTCCTTATCTTCGACTCCACCAACTGAACCCCTCTTTTAGATACCATATCCGGACGGTTTTGAGTCCTGTGATGATCCAAATTTACTGCCTTCTTCAGGAGATTCATTAGATCTTCCGGTATCTCCCTTTTAATGCCCTTCTCTTCTAGGATTTCAGTCACTCCCGTATTGGTGAGCATTTTTACGTTAGGAATTCCATATTGATCTCGAAGGGCGACACCGATCACGCTAGGGGCCATTCCAGTCTTGGCCAGTTTCACTACTAACTCCTCAACCTCTTCTTTGGATTGTTCAATCCACTTGGGCGTTGGCCTACCGTAGGGCCGAGTCGACCCGGACTTGCCCTTTTTCCCTGAATGCATCCGACTCATTCGAATTCTCCTTTTCTGACATATTGGGCCAGTTTCTCAAGCGCCTTTCTTCTGTGGGATATCTCCTTTTTTAATAAAATATCTTCCGCAAAAGTTTTCTCAGAACCTTGGGGTATGAATATAGGATCATATCCGAAGCCAAATTCTCCCTTTGGCTCAAGAGAAATACTACCTCTCACTACCCCTTTAAATAACTTTACCCCGTCCTTGTGTTTCAAACCGACAATGGAAACGAACTCGGCATCCCTGTTATCCAAACCCGGGATAAGCTTCAATACCCCATGATTGCCAAGCGTATCCCAAACATAACTTGAGTAAACTCCCGGGAAGCCCTTTAAGGATTCAATGAAAAGGCCCGCATCCTCGATAAATAGGTTTTTCTTGGGGTTGCTGGACAACGCTGATAACACCACATTTTCTAAAGTATCTCCCTGGATTTCCACGTATTCTTGGGGCACGTGCTTGATTATGATGTCGTGGTCTGCAAGTATCTCTTTTGCCTCGTTGAACTTGTGAATGTTGGTGGTTTGGAAGTAAAGCATGCTTCTCGTGAATAGAGGTGTCACTTAATAAATAAATCACCCTCGTTCGGAAAAGTAGCGTCCCCGTCTCTCGATTGTCTTTAACCTCGTCACCACATCTTCGTGTTTATCGTACTCTGAGTATCCTTCGAGAAACGCCGAGTAGCACTCATTCCAACATTTATGGTGGGTGGAGTATAGGGCCTTCTTGAAAACCAACAGATCGACCCCTTTGTCCTCGATGCTCTCGCTAATCGCACCCAAGCCAAAGTCTATAAAATATATCCTATTTTCGCTTTGGATCATGTTAGCCGTAGTTAGATCCCCATGTATGATATTAGCGGAATGAAGCCGCCCCACGTTGCTACCTATCTCACGGCACAGCTTTACCCGCTTCTCCCCATCTATATCCTCCAGTAATTCCCTTATTCTGTCTCCCTCGATGTTCTTCATCTCAAGGGTGGTTCTGGCGTTATTCACATCATAGACGAAGGGCGTGGGAACTCCAGCTCTCCTAGCTAAGGATATGAGCTTAGCTTCCCGCCGTGTTCTGGTCTTTCTGAGGTTTGTGTCCAGCTCTGCCGCTCTATATCCTTTAACCACTCTCTCCTTTTTGACCCGGTCTTTATCGCTAAAAATATTGGCCTCGGCCCCTCGGCTAATAAGCTTCAAGATTAATCTCCCTCCCTTAGAGATATAGGGCGCACATGAATGGGTCCTTCCCGTAAAAATTGTCATAAGCAGCACGGAATCTGCATCCGCCTCTGCATTCCTCTAGCGCCGAGCATTCCCTGCATTCCAGCTCCGTGAGCCGCGGGATATATTTATCGACTATTTTAAGCCAGCATACCTCGAGGGTGTGGTTCTCAACATTACCCACATAATCGAGGAAAAAGCCACATTTGCTCACATCGCCATTTGGTTTAACGGAGCAAATATGAGAGCCGCAAGATAGAGAGCCATCGCCCATGTGCAAGCCAGTAGAATAGCCATATCTCTTGAATATTTTAACCGCATCTTCATCCCGTACGCTAAGTTCACTTTGAGTCGCCATATTGCCCGCATTGGACGGTATATCTAATATCCATTCATTAACGCCCATTTCCTTCAGCATGCCCTCCATAGCATCGAACTCTTTTAGATTCTTTGAATGAATCATCGTGGCGCAGCTCACCGGCATGAATTCATTGGCATTCATCATTCCCTCCACGGTTATTTGGAATGTACCCTGCCCCCTAATCGCTTCGTGTCCCTCCTTCAGTCCATCTAAGCTTATCTGTACTTGATCGGCATATTTCGAGAGGCCCAAGGCAACTTCTGGTGTAATCAAAGTCCCGTTTGATAAGACCTCCACCTTCAACGGCAGATCGCTCGCCAGTTTTAGCACGTCCCAGAAGTTTTTATGCAGAAGGGGTTCGCCGCCGGTTATTAAAACCTTGAAGCCATAATGAGAAAATTCCTCGAGGACTCGTGCGATGGTACTAAGCTTCATGTCATGGTGATTTTTTTCACCTAGATAACAATGGGCGCAGTTCAAATTGCATTTTTCGGTGATATGAAGTTGGAGATAGCGAAGGGACGGTCGCACCGTCTGCCTAACAGTATATTTTTCAGGGGCCCTGGGCTCCTCTTCGTCTACTATACAGCCCTCAGAAGAAAGATAAGTAATTAGCTTTTTTCCTTCCCCCAGTTCAACTTGGGATTCCCTACATACCTCTTCAAGGCAATTTTTACCGGTGCAGTAGCTAAGGAACTGCAAAGCATCTTCGTCCAATTCGAACTGCTCATCATTGGTATAATTATACAAGAGAGCCGATTCGACATTTCGCAAGACGCTGTCGATAAGTTTAGGATGCATGTAGATCATCCATTTTGATTTTTCCTTCGTGGATCAGTTTTTTGTTAACCTTGAATGCGTGGCACTCTAGCTCCTCTCCCTCTGTATAAAACTCGCACTTTGAACAAATAGCCTTACGCAATTGTTCGTCGGTCACCATAGCAAAGTATGGTCTTAATAACGCTGGAAAATAATATGAAAATCCGATTGTATCTGAGAAACGACTTTAATTTGTAATTTTAGAGAATTATATCACCAGAACTTCCACCAAGGCGTCTTCTTTTCTTGAGACGGAATCTCCATTTCAGACTCAGTGGCGCCTCCCCCTATGAATTTCCCTGGATTGATCTCAAATTCGGTTTTGCATCCAGGTCCACAAAAAAATAGGCCTTATCTTCGTAAGCATATTTGTGTTCCGCGATAGCTCCGTCGATTTCCATACCCTAAACTAAATTAGTAGCCATTTTCCCCTACCCCCTGAAACCATCGTAGGCTATCTACATGCAACTCTTACTGCACTTGCAAGCTCCGTAGCTCACTTTCTTCTCTACTTTCTTGATCCTCATTTCTTCACCTAGTCCTAATACTGATCCATTATTTATTATAAACATTTGGGCAAGTCTTGTGTTAGACATCAAAAAAATAATTCCCCCTCCCGGCTTATTGGGTCCTTATTTTAGAACACAAGCTACCAGAACTTCCACCATGGCTTTTTCTCTTTGGCTTCTGCGGCAGGAGCCTCAGGCATTTCCATAGGCTTCTCTTCAGCCACTTCAGCACTAGACTCAGGCATCTGCATAGCACCTTCTGCCTCTCCACCAGAATCTCCATGCGTTTCCATCGGCATCTCCTCAGCTTCGCCACTGAGATATTTACCAGGATCTGATTCAAAGGCTCCCTTGCACCCCGGCGCACAGAAATAATAAGTTTGGCCCTGATACTCCGAGGTTATCTCGGCAGTAGCTTCATCTACTTCCATCTTACAAACAGGATCAATCGCCATTCCTACACCTCCTTTGGCATTACCCGATCATGCTTCGTATCCACAGCAATCACATCGTGCTTTCTCAATTTTTTAAGGGTCTTTCTACAAATACTTTACACAAGGCTCAAAAGCCATTCAAACAGCTTACATGCAACTCTTGTGGCACTTGCAGGTTCCGTACCTGAGAGCTTTCTCTATTTTCTTGATTCTCATCGCTCTACCTCCTTTTTTATTTCTGGAACATATCCTTTGAAGAGAAGGGAATTTGTTACCACTGAAACTGAACTAACAGCCATGGCCGCAGCAGCCCATTCCGGTCTGAAAACTATGCCAGTGAAGGGATAAAGCGCACCTGCCGCTATTGGTATTAGAACGGAATTGTATATCATCGCCCAAAATAGATTTGTCTTCACTTTAAAAATGGTTTTGGCGCTGAGCTGCATAGCAGCGACTACATCTCGAAGGTCATCCTTAAGTAAAACTATCTCACCACTTTCTATTGCGACATCGGTACCACTTCCAATAGCAATTCCCACGTCTGCTTGAGCAAGGGCAGGAGCGTCATTTATTCCATCGCCTACGAAAGCGACGATCTCTCCCTCCTCCTGAAGCCTTTTGACCTCATTAGATTTATCCTGAGGAAGCACTT
>CBDUVV010000019.1:0-12281 GCA_965370755.1 uncultured archaeon
GACCGCTGTTTGGAAGGACATCATCAGCTTAAAAAAAGAGGGCGATCCGATAAGGGCCTCGAAAAAGAAGGGCTATACGCTTGATGGAAGGCCGTCGTTGCCCCTGCCCTTTGAGGTGACATGGGGCCTAGATACAAAGATCATAGGGAGAGAGGTTGTTTACTTTGAAGCCGTCGGTTCGACAAACGATATAGTCAAGGAGATGGCGGAGAAGGGTGCTGAAGAAGGTTTGGTGGTCATAGCCGAAAAACAGACCAGTGGAAGGGGGCGACTTGATAGGAGCTGGGTCTCTCAAAGGGGCGGTCTTTATCTCTCCATACTTTTGAGGCCCAAGATGGAGCCTGAGCATCTCCAGCAGTTAACGCTGATTGCCGGTCTTGCTGCCATGAGAACTGTTGAGTCTTATGGATTGGAAGCGGCGATAAAATGGGTCAACGATGTCAGGATAAATGGGAAAAAAGTGTGCGGGGTTCTCACGGAGGTCTCTGGCTCTGCAGAGATGATGGGATACGCTGTGGTCGGAGTTGGTTTGAATGTCAACAATAGGGTATCGAAGTTCCCCAAGGATGTAAAGGACATCGCCACTTCTCTAAATGACGAGGGAGTAAGTGCATCTTTACCGGATGTTGCCAGGCGGCTTTTGAAGCAATTCGACACATATTATCAGATGATTTTAGGGGGTGGATTTTCGGAGATTCTTAATGATTGGAAAGCCTCATGCGACACCATCGGGAAAAGGGTCAGGATAGTGAGGATAAACGAGGTAATAGAGGGCACTGCCATGGATGTGGACGAAGGGGGAGCCCTCATTGTTGAGACCGCTGGAGCTGTTGAAAGGGTCACCGCGGGCGACGTGATATACCTGGATTAGCGGTACCAAAAGCTTAAATGGAAAAGTCAACTCTATCAGCAAGCGAGGTTAACTCAATGGAAACAGTATTTGGGGATGCTTACAAGAATGCGATGGAAGGCCTCTTCAAGCGAAGATATGAGGCCAACTTCGCGGTCAAGTTTAATCTGTCGCTTTTGATGGCTGCCTTTACAGGCGCGGCTGCTCAGCTGAGGATATACCTGCCCTTCACTCCAGTGCCCATTACTGGGCAGGTATTCCCAGCCCTACTGAGTGGGATGCTCCTCGGCAGATGGTACGGAGGGCTCAGCCAAGCACTTTACGCGGGTATAGGCGCGGCTGGCATTCTTTGGTTCGCACCGGGTGCGGACATGCCCGCATTTTCCAGAGGCGGAGTTGAAGTGCTCACCGGCGTAACCGGGGGATATATTGTGGGCTTCATAGTTGCTGCATTCTTCATAGGATGGTTCACTGATACCTTTGTGAGGGCTCGATCTCCAGTCTTCCAACTTCCCTTGATGCTCTTTGGCGTTGTGATAATTTACGCCTTCGGGGCGATCCAGTTCTCATTTGTCACTGGCTATGGCATGGGCGAGACCCTCCTTAAGGCCGTCTTGCCCTTCATCCCCGGGGATATTCTAAAAGCCCTTGCGGCCGTGGCCATTGGGACAGCCGTACTCCCTCGCACCCCCTATGGGAGGGAACTAGACACAGGTGAGACGAAGGTGGATGGTGAGAGGAAGATGTTCTCTGTTGGCGTCGCAATAACGGCTGCCATCGCCGTTATATTCGTTGGCCTGTTCTGGATCAAATTTTTGAGTGTTGAGTCCCCCTCCATCGCCCAGATGGTAAAGGATACGGCTCTCTTCGCTGGCATCGTACTCCTATCCGGGGCATTGTTCATGAACTTTCTGAACGGGAGAAAGAACGCCGCAGATTCCGGAGCCGATTGACCGGCCATCACTACATTTTATTACAGTTTATCTGCGACAAGCTTTTAACCCAAACTTGCATGTATTAGGGCCATGGCTGTCAAAGAGTGGAAGAGCGAGGAGTTGGGTATAACTATTGAGGTTGACTACGAGAAATGCGCTGGCCATGCCGAGTGCATCGATGTCTGTCCCACTGACGTATACGAACTCGAAAATGGCAAAGCCGTTGCTCCCAAGATCGACGAGTGTATAGAATGCTGCTCATGCGTCGAGCTATGCCCCACCGATGCAATAAAACACAGTTCCTGTTGAAATCTAATTATCATATCTCCAAGCCCGGGAGGTCATATCACAGATGAAAGAAGTTACACGGACTATAACTGCTTCTGATTTGAAGGATATGATGGATCACGGCGAGGATTTTATTCTTGTAGATTTTAGAAGTTCGATCGTCTATGAACGTGAGCGGATACCAAGCGCGGTTCACATGCACCTCGGCCAACTTAAGGATAAGATTGGAGAACTCAATAAGTCCAAACCGATCGTGGTGTACTGTTCCAGCGTAAACTGCATGTCGGGCCAAAAGGCCGCCGCCATTTTGAACAAGGCAGGGTTTGATGTTTTAGAATTTGAGGCTGGGATTGAGGGATGGAAGCAGGCTGGTTTTCCCATTGTAGGCGCTGGGTTGAAGGCCTATAAATAGAACCGTGAAAAATGCGGTCATGAGGACCGCAACTTTTACTATTAAGAGGTCTGGCTATTAATGATCAGGGAAAATGATGCCGTCTCTGATCTACTTCACCGTAACTGGAAAGACGATTCTTATTTGGCTCCATCTAGCTGGAGCCGTAACCTGGATAGGAGCGCTGATGTTCTACGTGATGATATTCAGCCATGTGATAAAAGATGAGAGTACCCTCGACAGGGGAAAAAGGATATTAAGAGTTAGCGTTCGACTTGAAAAGATCGCCTGGGGAAGCCTGATAGTTCTCCTGTTCACTGGAGTATGGAACACAATTTACAACCCAATCTCCGTGATGCGCACCGGCCACGAGGTCAGAAACCTCGCTGAGTTTTGGATGCTTTGGGAGACGGCCTTCGGCTCCGCCTTTATGATAAAACACGTCTTATTCATAGTGTTCGTCGCTCTGATGGCATACAGAAGCTTCAGAGTTTTACGGGTTCTAAGAAAGGCCGTCGAAGAGATGGACGCCTTGGATATTCGTGATGTGGAGAAAACTCTCGAGAAGGTAAGCCAGAGAATTCTGTACCTTGGATATTTGATCCTATTCTTTTCGGCGATAGTCCTGTTTTCCCTCCGTTGATTGGGTGTTCCTTAGGATGTTAAAGCTGGCATGGATAGTTACGAATCAATTAATCCAAAGTCGTCTAACGGGACCGGAAGATAAGCAAGTTATATATAAGTATAATTGAATAATTAAACTCAAGCTTTCGGATGCGAAAAGAAGCCTAAAGGAGGCTTGAATATACATTCCAAATGAAAGGAAGGGTCTAATCATAATGAGAAGTTCGTTTAGGCTAATTTGAATTGGTGGCTACTAATGAAGATAATAGGGGTAATTTCCGGGAAAGGCGGCGTGGGCAAGACCACCACTGTGTCCAATGTAGGAACCGCCGTTGCCTCGGAATTCAACAGAAAAGTACTCCTAGCGGATGGGGACCCTAACAATCCTGACCTTCCACTGCACCTCGGGATCTACAGCGTGGACAAGACCCTCAAGGACGTCTTGGATGGAACGGTGCGCATAAGGGATGCCTTAACAAAGCTTCCTTCGGGTGCCGATCTTTTGCCAGCGCCTTTCAAAACGGATGAATTGATCGACATTCGGGGCATCAGAGAACATCTCACGAGGCTTGATGAATACGAAATCGTGATTGTTGACTCTCCACCTGGACTGGGAAGAGAAATAGAACCTATCTTCAAGGTATGCGATGAGGTGATTATCGTGACTAACCTTGAGGTTCCAGCAGTGACACAGGCCTTGAAGGGAATAGTCAACGCCAATAAGGCTGGAGTGCCCATCACAGGGATTGTTCTCAACATGGTGCGCGGGAAGAAATACGAGCTTTCGCCCATGGAGGTCGAGCTAGTTTTTGATGCGCCGGTAATAGGCGTGATTCCAGAGGATTGGAGGGTTAAGGGGAGCGTTGCAAGTGGCGAGCCATTGATTCTCAGCAGTCCCAGTTCTCCGGCATCAACAGGATTCAAAAAGCTGGCGGCTTATCTAGTCGGAGTTGAATATACCCCGACCCTCAAGGAAAGGCTGAAGGACTGGCTGCGGAACTTCTCGGAGAAGATAAAGAAAACTGAGATTGCAAGGCCCCAGATGGCACCTGCTCCTCATGTAGAAGAGGAAAAGGCTATGGATATGGAGGTTGTGGAAGTAGAGCCTTCTGTTGGGCCACCTGTGGAACCGGAGGTGGAAATAGAGCCCGCGGTAGAGCCGCCCGTGGAACCTGAGGAAGTCGCGGAGATAACCCCTGAAGAATTTGTACAACCCCCCGAAGAAGTTCATGCTCCCGAAGAAATTGTAGAGATCCTCGAAGAGGAGCCCATCGAGGAAAAGCCGGAAGAAGTCGTGGAAGTAGAGCCCGAGGCTAAAGTCGAACAGCCTCCAAAATGGGAGGACTTTCAAGAAATATCTGTTGAGACCAAGAGGTTCGTCCCAGAAGGAGAAAGGATTACAAGTCAGGAAAAATTGGAGCACGCCAGAAAGCGGGCCATAACAGTCACCATGGAGAAGCTTGAAGAGAGCTATGAGAAGGGATTCATCAAGGAGAACATCTATTTGACCCTAAAAAAGAAATATTTGGAAGAGCTCGGGAGTCTAAGAATCTCTTATTAACAACGAATTTTCCAAAATTATTTAAGCCATTGGAGACGATGGAGACCACCTTATGTTAGCCCAAAGAATAAAGGATTTGCCCACGTATCCCTTCGCCGAGTTGGATCGGAAAATAGCGGAGAAACGAAGGAAAGGTGAGGACATAATAGATTTCGGCGTAGGCGATCCCGATCTACCTACTCCGAGGCACATTGTTGAGGCCTGTTGCAAGGCGGCCAAGGACCCAAAAAATCATAGATATCCGAGTTACGATGGGATGCTGGAATTTCGGGAGGCCGTGGCATCTCGCTACGAAAGGGATTTTGGCGTCGAGGTGGACCCGGATGAGGACGCTATTGCTTTACTAGGGACCAAGGAGGGAATCCACAACATACATTTCGCCTTCGCGGAAAATGGCGACGTCGTTCTTTATCCAGATCCAGGTTACCCGGTTTATAGGACGGGCGCTATCTTCACGGGGGCAAAGCCCCATCCCATGCCTCTATTAAAAGAGAACGCCTTCCTCCCGAATTTTGATGATATACCCAGGGATGTGCGGGAGAGTTCGAAGATCATGTGGTTGAACTATCCTAACAATCCCACCAATGCAGTTGCCAATGAGTCCTTTTATCGTGAGGCTGTGGATTTTGCCATGGATAACGATCTGGTGCTGTGCTCCGATGAGGCATACTCCATGACCGTCTATGACGACCATAAGCCTTCTTCTTTGCTTCAGACCAAGGGAGCTGACGAAGTCTGTGTGGTCTTCGACTCCCTCTCAAAGACATACAACATGACCGGATGGAGGGTCGGCTATGCAGTGGGGAACACCGAAAGGATAGGCGCCCTAAAGAAGGTCAAAACCAACGTGGACTCGGGTGTACCTCAGATCATACAGCGGGCGGCCATCGAGGCCCTGACATCCTCTCAGGAGTGCGTTCGTGATAACCTCTCTGTATACAGAGAACGCAGGGACCTTATCGTAGATGGTTTTGATAAGCTGGGCCTCCAATGTGACAAGCCCAAGGCGACCTTTTATATCTGGCTAAGTGTACCGGAAAGTCATACGTCCGAATCCTTCGCCGACTTGATACTAGACAAGGCTGGCGTGGTGTGCACCCCGGGGGCGAGCTTCGGTAGATACGGTGAAGGCTATGTGCGATTCGCATTAACCCAACCCATAGAAAGGATATCCCAGGCACTGGAGAGAATGCAAAACGTCATCTGAGGTTTGTGACGGCTTTAAATGGGTGGAGAAGTCTTAATATAACATATCACGCTACTCTTAGGTTATGATTTTGAGGTGCTTCAAGGCACTAAGGAATTTGTGATGCAAGATGGACGACTTTAGACCACATCTCGAGGTTAATGAAGAGAACCACCTGACCATCGGTGGAGTGGACAGCGTCGAGCTGGCCGAGGAATTCGGAACCCCTCTGTACGTAATAGACGAGGCCCGCATAAGAGCGCGCTACAGAGAGTTTTGCGACGCCTTTAAAGGGCGCTACAACGACGTGGAGGTCAAATATGCTTACAAGGCAAATACTGACCTGGCCGTTTGCCATATTCTGAGGCAAGAAGGATGCGGTGCAGACGTAATGTCCCAGGGTGACATAGAGACCGCTCTGAAGGTTGGCCTTACGCCAGAAGAGATAATCTTTACGGGCAACAACAAGACTGACGAGGAACTGAGGCTCGCCGTGGACACGGGTGTCACAATAAACATAGATGCAGTTCACGAGCTTCAGAGACTCATACGTATTTGCTCATCAATGGGGAAGAACGCGAAGGTGAGTTTCAGGATAAATCCTGCCGTATCCCCAAATACCCATCCTAGGCTGGCAACGGGCCTGAAGGAAAGCAAGTTCGGAATCCATGAGGCCGATGCCCTCAGAGCGTACCGTGATGCCGTAGATTCCGATCATCTAAACGTTGTGGGCATCCACATGCACATCGGCTCTCAGATCAATGAGACATCTCCCTTTGTGGAGGCCGTAGGAAAACTTCTGGACTTGGTCGGCCAGCTCAAAAAGGAATTGGAATTGGATTTGGAATTCGTCGACATCGGCGGGGGCCTAGGAATTAGATATCAAGGGGACGACCCTTATATTACGCCCGATCAACTTGCCGATGCCGTAGTAAAAGTGATCCGGGACAAGATAGAGGAATATGGTTTGAAGGAGCCGACTCTGTATCTTGAGCCGGGCAGGTACCTGGTGGGCGACGCAGGAATCATGCTTGCTCGGGTGTGCACCATCAAGAAGACTCCGTATAAGATGTTCGTGGGTGTGGACGCGGGCTTCAACACTTTTCCAAGGCCAGTGATCTACGACGCCTACCACGAGGTAGTAATGGCCAACAAGGCCAGCTTGGATGGCATAGAAAAGGTGGATGTCGCGGGCAATGTCTGCGAGACGGGCGACATCCTCGCAAGGGCCCGGCTTTTGCCACATGTGGAAGAGAACGACTTAGTAGCATTCCTCGATGCTGGGGCGTACTGCTCTATCATGGCATCGCAGTATAACCTCCGTCCCAGACCAGCAGAGGTCCTAGTACGGAATGGTGAATACGAATTGATAAGGGAGCGAGAGACGGTGGACGACCTATACTTGAAGCAGAGGGTGCCTGAGCATCTGCTCAAATGAATTCAGTACGAGGACTAAGAAAATGACGAACGAGGAAAACCCGGAGAAGAAATCCAGGTTCTCAGGTTTTTACAAACTCACGCCAGAAGAGAGATTAAAATTGGTGGGGGAGTTTGCAGGCTTGAGCGAGGGCGAGTTAGAGGCCCTGTCTGAGACTGGATCTCTGGGAATGGAGCTTGCGGATGGGATGATAGAAAATGTAATCGGCGCCGTGGAGTTGCCCTTGGGCATCGGCACCAACTTTGTAATAAATGATAGGGACTATCTCGTGCCCATGGCAATCGAGGAGTCCTCGGTTGTGGCTGCGGCGAGCAACGCGGCCAAGATGGCGAGAACGAAGGGTGGTTTTAAAGCGTCCAGCACTGACCCCATTATGATCGGACAGCTACAGGTGCTAGATACACCTGATGTTAAGTCTGCTATTGATGAAGTATTAGAGCATAAGAACGAGCTCTTGACTTTGGCCAACGAGCAGGACCCGATCCTTGTAAAGTTCGGGGGTGGAGCGAAGGATTTGGAGGTGAGGGAACTTTCCACCGATGCTGGGAACATGCTGGTCATTCACCTCATGGTGGATTGCCGGGACGCCATGGGCGCCAACGCTGTAAACACCATGGGCGAGGCCATTGCCCCAATGATAGAGGAGCTGACCGGCGGTAGGGTTAGCCTGCGCATCATCTCTAACTTAGCCGTTCATCGTTTAGCCAGAGCTGAAGCAGTGTTCACAGCCGAGGCGTTGGGCGGCCCAGGAGCCGTCGATGGAATCCTCTCAGCATATGCTTTTGCCGTCAGCGATCCATACCGGTGCGCCACTCACAATAAGGGCGTCATGAACGGCATCATTGCAGTTGCGCTTGCTACGGGGAACGACACGAGGGCCCTTGAGGCTGGTGCCCATGCGTATGCCGCGTTAGAGGGGGCTTATTCCCCACTGACGAGCTACGAAAAAAACCAGGATGGCGATCTCATCGGCAGGATAGAACTGCCCATAGCTGTTGGATTGATAGGTGGGGCTACGGCAGTCCACCCAGTGGCCAAGGCATGTATCAAAATCCTCGGCGTCAAAACAGCAAGCGAGCTTGCTGAGGTTATGGCCTCAGTAGGCTTGGCGCAAAACATCGCCGCCCTGCGGGCATTGGCTGTAGAGGGAATTCAAAGGGGGCATATGTCCCTCCATGCAAGAAACATAGCTGTGATGGCAGGCGCAGAGGGGGATATGATAGAAGAAGTGGGTGAGAGATTAGTTAAGGAAAAAAGGGTCCGTCTCGATAGAGCAAAGGAGATCCTTAAAGAACTCAAAAAAAGCATTTAACCGTGACCGAGTGTACAAATTTTAATCACAAATGTAAACCCAATTCTTAATAGAAAAATCTGATAAAGATATCATTGGTGAAAAAATGATGCCTGGATACCACTTACCAAACGGGTATTATCACTTTGTGAGCAGGCATTATGAGCATTTTATCCAATTGTCGTTCATGTTCGTCGTGACATCTTTTTCCTTGATGGTTTATGCCACGTTTCGTGGTCTTTAGAATTTTTTAAAGGCACGTGTTTTCATGAAACTAACAAACAGTTGATGTATCGACCATAGACAAGCGCCGTATTTTGAAATTCTGAAGTTCCGTTAGGTCAGTATAGGATTTTACCAAGCGAAAAATGAAACGGCGGAGGCCTAAAGTTTTAATATTCTCAAGGCCAATCTGAAGGCCATGAAGTTTTATAAATATCATGGAGCTGGCAACGACTTCATCGTCATCGATTCAGATCCTTCTTGGGAGAACGTAAACTTAGGCGAGATGATCAGGGCTCTCTGCGATCGCAGGTATGGCATTGGCGGCGACGGCCTTTTGCTCTTGGAGGCGTCCCAGAAGGCGGATGCGAGGATGCGTATCTTCAATCCAGATGGAAGCGAGGCCGAGATGTGTGGCAACGGCATAAGATGCTTTGCGAAATACGCCCATGACAAAGGAGTGATCAGAAATAAGGATATGGGGATCGAGACCCTGGCGGGGGTTAAAAGAGTATCGCTTCTCGATGATGATATCGTGGAAGTGGAGATGGGAAGGCCAGAATTCGAGCGAGAGAAGATTCCCGCGACTGGGCAAGGAAAGTTTTTGGAAGAGCAACTCGAGGGGCTGACCGTCTCAGCTGTAAACCTAGGCGTCCCTCATGCTGTTGTTTTCGTAGAGGATTTGGATTCAGTTGACGTAAATACTTTAGGACGGAAGATCAGGACCAGCGAGGTATTCCCAAAAGGTGTCAATGTCAACTTTTTGGAGATTAGTGGAGAGAACACATTACGGATTAGGACATACGAGAGGGGAGTAGAGGACGAGACATATGCTTGCGGTACCGGTGTCTGTGCTGCGGCTGCCGTGGCGGTTGCCCTTGGCAAAGCCGATCCAAATAAGCCCATAACTATTGAGGCCCGCGGGGGCAAATTGAACGTGAAAGTATATTTGGAGGGTGGCGGGATAACGGGCGTACAGCTCATAGGACCCGTGTCCTTCGTCTTCGAGGGGGAGATCGAGCTAGAGAATCTGCTGCGATGATCGTTTTTAATAAGAAGATCCAGGATAGACTTTTAGCCCACGCCGCTAGGGAATCGCCACACGAGGCATGCGGAGTCATGGCTGGAACTATAAATGGCGAGGCCAGGGAAGTGGTCAGATTATACGAGTGCACCAACATGGATCCCTACCCAGATGTGGGATACGAAATAGAACCCACAGAACTCCTCCGCGTGATGGAGGATGTCGAGGGCAAAGGTCTGGAGATACTGGGGTTCTATCACTCCCACCCAATGTCCCTTGCAAGGCCATCCATAGTGGACGAATCTAAGGCTACATGGCCTGGGCATTCCTATGTAATCGTATCACCGAAAAGCACTGAACAGATAACATCATGGATGTGGGATGAAGGAAGGGGTTTTGGGGCGGAAGAAGTAGTAGTGAAATAATCTATGCATGGTGCCTTAGTTGCACCCCTAACCCCTTTGTCGCATGCTTCATTTCCGTACCATTAAGGGAAGCCCTGCCAACTCCGGTAACTTCATCCTCATAAAGAACCACCACTTCATCGTTGGGCCGTATATTCGGATCCGCATCTTCTACCCCCACTGCAAATATGCTGTTGGTCTCAGGTTTGAATGACACCTTCACCCAATTGCTCCCGTATTCTTCCAGAAGCCCTCCACCGGCTAATGCCAAGGCCAGAAAACCATTATGAGGGTTGACAGCGGCTACTTGCTCCTTTTCATAAAATATTTGGCGTCCCTTCACCATTGTATCGTCTGGTACCAGGATCTCACCTGCGCCCCTGCCAAATTGAAAATCGCAGACAGCCCTTACCCTCTCCATCTTTATATTTCTCTTCACTGGTTTCACATCAGAGAGAGCCTCCTCCACCATCCCTGCGAGGGCTTTTAATTCCTCTTTTCCGAGACCACCAGCGGTCATTTTGATATCAAGTGAATCACATATTTCGCGGTAGGCACCTTGCACGTGGGCTACAGCCGGCTTTCCAGTCTTCGCAAGATAATCTGCGAGAAGCTTGACAGAGATTTCTATCTCTTCATCGCTCCAGTCCCCAGTGACTGGCACGTCGTAGTGGGCAGCAGGGTAGAGGTTTTCTAGTTCCCTTGGGATAAGGCCTAGGGGCGAAGTCAAAATAACCTCATGGATTCGGGACATCTTTCCCTTGGCGCCCCTCTTGATGTGGCCTCTGAAATGCTGATGGGATTTGGACTTCGAATACGGTTTCTTGGCTGAGCATGGGAGAACAACGGTCAATTCTATCCCCTGCGGCGGGGTATACCTCTCCATTATCCGACGATGCCATCTCACAACTTCCGGCCTGTGAAGCGATTCCGTCGTTGTAAGGAGCATAACCGTAACCTCAAGTTTTTATACGTTATATTTTAAGGTAGTATATATGCGTGGCTGGTTGCTCTTATTTTTGGTCGTCCTAGCGATAAGTCCGGTTCATTCAATGGAAGCAGTGGAGGGGAGTTCCACTTCATCCCTCGGCACCTCGCCCGCTTGGAGCCCCGATGGTAGGCTCATCGCCTATCAGGGATCCGATTATGACATATGGATAATGCTTAAAGACGGCACTGGCAATAGGCGCCTAACTGATGATATCTATAGGGACGAACAGCCAGTATTCAGCCCGGATGGAGAACTACTTGCATACGTCTCAGAGCGCGGTGGAAGACAAGAGCTCTGGATAATGGAAAGCGATGGAACTGGAAAAAAGCAATTGACGCTCGGAGACGGTTGGAAACACTCCCCCACGTGGGGTCCTGACGGTACACGGTTGGCCTACATCGTCTCTCCTGAGAAGAACGGAGAGGGAGATATATGGATGATGGATTTGATCACTGGCGAAGCTAAGCAATTGACGACGGATGGCGGTTTGAGGTCTGTTTCATGGAATCCAGTGGACGGTAGGCTGGCATTCCTCTCTATGAACGATGGAAGCTATGATATACAGCTCATGGATCCGAACACGGGTCTTGACGAACTCTTATTCGAGGATACATACTGGAAGGGACAGCTCACCTGGAGCCCGGATGGAAACAGGATGGCCTTTGTCTCGTACCACGATGGAAACTACGACATCTGGCTCTTAGAAGATGGGGAAGTTGAGAGGGTTACGTCGAAGAAATCCTGGCAAGTGAGCCCCGCTTGGAGCCCTAACGGCATGGGAATAGCCTATGCCTCGGATGAAAATGGAGTGTACGAGATCTGGGTCAAAGAAATGGAGCTTGTGCCTGTGATTATCGTCGAGGAAAACCCGGTGATAGCTCCAGCTGATGCTCCAGCAATGAGTTTTGTCCCAGAAGTTGAGGCGCTAACTGTTAAATCAGCGGAGCGGTCGACTTTTGAGAAGGAGGTTCCTGTACTACAGCTCAGTGAGGAAATCGTTTCAGGGTTGGGGGATGGGGAACTAGTGCCCATTAATGACGAATCTAAAAAAGAACTATTAATCGAACTCGAACCCT